>NZ_BSPB01000009.1:0-115000 GCF_030160815.1 Hydrogenophaga electricum
CACCGCCTTCGGGAATGCGGCGGTTGAGGCTGGCCGCGCCGTAGGCGTTGAAGGTTTCGCCGTGGAGGCCGAAGTGGTGCGCACTGACCTGGGCCAGTGTGCCCCCGAGGGAGTGGCCGGTGACGGTGACCGGGCCGGACTGGAAGCCGTTGGCCTCATCGTCTTTCATCTGTTCCAGGGCCTTTCGGGCTAGCCCCACGGCGTCATTGGCTTGCAGGTTCGCTCGGCCCAACACCATACCGGCATCGGCGAGAACGCCGTCTTTGAACGCCTCGCGGTCAAACTCGGTGCCCCGGTGGGCGACGACCATCTCGCCGGTGTCCACCCGCTGGTAGACCGTGCCTTGGTAGCCGGTCTTGGGGTTGTCGACATGGGCGCGGATGTGGTACTGGATGCCGCCAACGGTTACTGGAGGGGCGTTATTCGGGGTGAATACGCCAATGGGATGATTTTTGTACGCGTCGTCAGCCAGATTGGCATACTCTTGACTGGTAATGCTCATGGTTTAGCTGTCACATCTGCGGTGATGGAGAACACGTTTTCTCGAAAGCCAGGGCGTAGCTGATCAAGCTTGCGCACACCGTATGCGCCCGCAGGAATGTCCGGCGCAACGCGCTTCACTCTGGGATAGCGACCTTTCCAGTAATACTGCTTGTCCTTCCCGCCGTCCTGCCAGGCACCTTTGGCCAGTTCGAAGGCGTAGGCAGTGTCCTCCTCAGATCCAGTAGCCTTGAACCCCGCCGTCACACCGATCAGCTCCCAGTGGCAAACCCCTTTGCCGTAGTAGTCCTCGTCGAGCAGGCCGTCGCGGTAGAACGTGGCACGGTAGTGGGTGGCATCGATCTGCTCCGCTGTGAGGGGGATCGATTTGGTCGGCTGGCTGCGCGTGCCGGCCCATTCGCTGGTCACGAAGTTGCAGTTGAAGGACTGGTAGTGCGCATATCCGCCGAAGTCGGCGAATGGCCCGGGCGCATCGTGCAGCTCGAACACCACCTCGAAGCCCTCCTGGGGCGACGGGTTGACCCGCCAGAGGTGTTCCTGTGCCGACTTGTCGTTCTTGGCCGCGCCGGTGGCGCTGGCGGTGCCGGGCGCGGGGCCGGCGGAATGGGTGGGTTGGCAGGCCATCAGTGCCCCCCACAGACACAGGGTGCCCAGCAGCCGCCACGCGCGGCTCCGGACCATGACCGGGAATTCATGCACACACACCTCCTTGAATCTTGTTGCGCCGCAGTTTAGCCGCTGGCCAGATGCCAGCTACACCCAGATTGCGAAGGATGGGAGCGCTCGACCATAGGGCGGCAGCCTTTGACACCGCACGCGCCACAGTCACGCATGCCAGCCAGCGCCGCAGGAGGCCTCTTTGTTCATGCGGAGGCCTGTGTCTAAGAAAGCCGCGACGGCTCAGGCCGTCATCCGCAGCGGAATGGTGACCGGCCCGTCGTTGACCATGTGCACCTGCATGTCGGCGCCGAAACGGCCCGTGGCGACGACAGGGTGCGCGGCGCGTGCCTCGGCCACGAAGCGGTCATAGAGCGCCTCGCCCAGCGCGGGCGCTGCCGCGCCGCTGAAGCCCGGTCGCGTGCCGCTGCGGGTGTCCGCCGCCAGCGTGAACTGGCTGACGATCAGCAGCCCGCCGCCCACGTCCTGCACGCTGCGGTTCATCTTGCCCTGCTCGTCGGCGAAGACACGCAGCTTCAGCACCTTGGCCAGCAGGCGGCTGCCCACCGCCTCGGTATCGGTCGGCTCCGCACACAGCAGCACCAGCAGGCCCGGCCCGATGCGCCCCACGGTCTCGCCGGCAATGTCCACACGGGCCTCGCCCACACGCTGCAACAAGGCGATCATGGCGTTGTCATTTCAGGTCGTTTTCGTCAAAAAAGCGGGCCTCTACGTCGGAGGGCAGCAACTGGATGCTCGCCCGCAGACCCGGCACCGCGCTCATCAGTGCCTGCTCCACGTCGGCCCGCACGGCCGCTGCGCGGCCGAGGGACCAGCCGGCGGGCATGTGCATGTGCAGGTCGACAAAACGCCGCTGGCCGGCGCGGCGCGTGACCACGTGGTCGAAGCGCACGATGTCGACCCCCTGGCGCTGCACGGCAAAGCCGGCCAGGGTCTGTTCGATCGTGGCCTGCACCTCGGGCTCGACCGCTTCGTCCATCAGCCCCTGCGACGAGCGCCAGATGAGGTGAAAGCCCTCCTTGAGGATGTTGGCCGCCACCCCCATGGCCACCACCGGGTCGAGCCAGAGCCAGCCGGTCAGGTGCACCAGGGCAATGCCGACCACCACGCCGGCCGAAGTCCAGACATCGGTGGTCAGGTGGCGGGCATCGGCCTCCAGCGCGATGGAACGGTGCACCCGCGCCGCGCGGAACATGGTCCACGCCAGCAGGCCGTTGAGCGCCGACGACGCCACCGACAGAGCCAGCCCCCAGCCGACCTGTTCCAGCGGCTGCGGGTTCCACAGCCGGAGCGCCGCGGCCCAGAAGATGCCGAGCGCCGCGGCGATGATGAGCACCCCCTCGAAGCCAGACGAAAAGTACTCGGCCTTGTGGTGGCCATAGGGGTGGTCGGCGTCGGCGGGGCGGGCGGCGATGGTCACCATCACCAGGCCGAACACCGCGCTGGCGAGGTTCACCAGCGACTCCATCGCGTCGGACAGCAGGCCGACCGAACCGGTCACGAGCCAGGCGGCCGTTTTCAGCGCGATGGTGATCAGGGCCACCGCCACCGATGCCTGCAACAGGCGCCGCGGGGTCATGAAGGCTTGCAGGGGCAGGGATGCGGAAGCAGACATGGCCGCATTGTCGGCCACCGCCTCTGAAGCGCACCTGAACGGTGACAGAATGATGTTGCACAGCACCATGGTTATTCACCCCAACGCCCCGCCGCCATGACCCCACCTCTCTCCGTGCGCTGGATCGGCGACACCGACGCCTGGCTGCTGGCCGAAGGCAAGCACCTGCGGCCCTGGCAGAAACTCGGTGCGCACCCGGTCACGCTCGACGGTCGCGACGGCGTGGCCTTCGCCGTCTGGGCCCCGAACGCGCGGCAGGTGCTGCTGCTGGGCGATTTCAACGGCTGGCAAGCGCAGCCCCTGGCCCTGCTCCCCGGGTGCGGCGTGTGGGAGGTCTTCGTGCCCGGCGCCGCGGTGGGCCACTGGTACAAGTTCGCGGTCGAAGGTGCCGACGGCGTCTGGCGCCACAAGACCGACCCCTGCGCGCGCGAAACCGAACTGCCCCCCGGCAACGCCGCCCGCGTGTGCGAGCCGCTGCGCCCGCCGCCGGCCACGGGGGCGCCAGCGCCGACCGACCGGGCGCCCATGGCCATCTACGAAGTGCACGTGGGATCCTGGCGCCGGCCCGGCGGACCGCACACCCTGCCCACCTGGGACGATCTGGCGCGCGAACTCGTGCCCTACGCCGCCGGACTGGGCTTCACCCACCTCGAACTGCTGCCGGTCAGCGAACACCCGTTCTATGGCTCCTGGGGCTACCAGCCGACCGGCCTGTACGCGCCCACGGCCCGCTACGGCCGCCCGGACGGCTTCCGGCGCTTTGTCGACGCGGCGCACGCCGCCGGCCTGAAAATCATCCTCGACTGGGTGCCCGCGCACTTCCCCGCCGACGAACACGCGCTGGCGCGCTTCGACGGCACCGCCCTGTACGAACACGCCGACCCGCGCGAGGGTTTCCACCGCGACTGGAACACCCTCATCTACAACTGGGGCCGGCACGAGGTGCGCAACTACCTGGTGGGCAACGCGCTGTTCTGGATCGAGCAGTACGGCATCGACGGCCTGCGTGTGGACGCAGTGGCCTCCATGCTCTACCGCGACTACAGCCGCCCCGCCGGCGAATGGGTGCCCAACAAGGACGGCGGGCGCGAGAACTACGAAGCCATCGCCTTCCTGCGCGAGGTGCACGAAGTGCTGCAGCGCGAGGCGCCGCAGGCGGTCACCATCGCCGAGGAATCCACCGCCTTCCCGCGCGTGACCGGCGCCGTGGCCGACGGCGGGCTGGGCTTCGACCACAAGTGGAACATGGGCTGGATGCACGACACCCTGGCCTACTTCGCCGAAGACCCGGTGCACCGCCGCTGGCACCACCAACGCATGACCTTTTCCATGATGTACGCCTGGAGCGAAGACTACGTGCTGCCGCTCTCGCACGACGAGGTGGTGCACGGCAAGGGTTCGCTGCTGGGCAAGATGGCCGGCGACCCCTGGCAGCAGCGCGCCAACCTGCGAGCGCTCTACGCCTGGATGTACGCCCACCCGGGCAAGAAACTGCTGTTCATGGGCGCCGAACTGGCCCAGCCCACCGAATGGAACCACGACGCCGAACTGCCCTGGCACCTGCTGGGCGACCCGGCCCACGCGGGCGTGCAGGCCCTGGTGCGCGACCTCAACCGGCTCTACCGCGAACGCCCCGCCCTGCACGCGCGCGACACCGACCCGCACAGCTTCCAGTGGCTGGTGGTGGACGATGCCGACCAGTCCGTGCTGGCCTTCATGCGCTGGGGTCACCGGCGGGAGGACAGCACCGTGGTGATCGCCAACCTCACCCCCGTGGTGCGCGAAGGCTACCGGATCGGTCTGCCGCACGAGGGCCACTGGCTGGAGTGCCTGAACACCGATTCGGCCCACTACGGGGGCGGCAACGTCGGCAATGGCGGCAGCCTGCAGGCCGAACCCCAGGCCCTGCACGGGCAAGCCTGGTCCGCCCCGCTGACCCTGCCCCCGCTCGGGGTGATCTGGCTGCGGCCGCAATGAAACCCGGCCCCTGCGCCATGGATCGCTGACATGACCCACCACACCGTGTTGCCCGACCCGATGCCCCCGCACGCAGGCCCCGCCTTCGGTGCCCACCCCGGCCGGCTGGCGGGGCAGGACGGCACGGTGTTTTCGGTCTGGGCCCCCCACGCCAGCGGGCTGGCGGTGTGCCTGTTCGGCACCGACGCCCACCCCACGGGAGAACGCCGCGTGGCGCTTGCGCCCGATGGCGACGGCGCCTGGCGCGCCTTCGTGCCCGGCGTCGGCCCGGGCGAACGCTACGGCCTGCGCGCCGACGGCCCCTGGCAGCCCGAGGCGGGCCACCGCTTCAACCCGGCCCGGCTCCTGCTCGATCCCTGGGCGCTGGCACTGACGGGCGACACCACCCGCCTGGCCCTGGAAACCGGCCACCGCTGCGCCGACCCGCTGACCCCGTCGTGTGCCTGGCAGGCGCACCAGCCCGACCCCAACGACAACGCCGCCCGCATGCCGCGCTGCGTGGTGATCGACGTGGCCGCCGAACTGGCCGCAGGCCGCGCCATCGCCCCCGCGCCGCCGGTACCCGCCGGGCGCGTGCTGGTCTACGAAGCGCATGTGAAGGCCCTCACCCGCCAGCACCCCGGCGTGCCCGAACACCAGCGCGGCACCTACGCCGCCCTCGCGCATCCCGCCGTCATCGACCACCTGCAGCGCCTGGGCGTCACCACCGTGTGCCTGCTGCCGGTGCACCAGCACATCAGCGAACGGCATCTGCTGGCGCGCGGTCTGGTCAACCACTGGGGCTACAACACGCTCAATGCCTTCGCGCCCGAGCCGTCTTACGCGGCGGCCACCGGCGGCCACGACCCGGCCACCGCCGCCCAGGCGGCGGCGGTGCGCGCCGAATGCCGCCAGGCCGTGGACGCCCTGCACCGTGCCGGCATCGAGGTGGTGCTCGATGTGGTGTTCAACCACACCTGCGAGAGCGATCTCGACGGCCCCACGCTGAGCTGGCGCGGCCTGGGCCAGACCGACTGGTACGCCATGGCGCCCGGCGGCGTGCCGCACAACTTCACCGGCACCGGCAACAGCCTGGCGAGCAGCCGGCCGCGCGTGCTGCAATGGGTGCTGGACAGCCTGCGCTGGTGGGTGCAGGCCTACGGGGTGGACGGTTTCCGCTTCGACCTCGCCACCACGCTGGCGCGCGATGGCGTGCTCGACCACGGCTTCAACCCCCACCATCCACTGCTTTCGGCGATGGCGCAGGACCCTTCGCTGCGCCACGTGCGGCTCATCGCCGAACCCTGGGACATCGGCCCGGGCGGGCACCGCACCGGCGGCTTCCCCCCCGGCTGGCTGGAGTGGAACGACGCGTTCCGCGATCAGGTGCGCGCCTTCTGGCTCGGCCATCCGGGCAGCCGCAGCGAACTGGCCACGCGCCAGTGCGCCAGCGCCGACCGTTTCGCCGCCGGCCCCCGCTCGCCGTTGGCCAGCGTCAACTTCCTGACCGCCCACGACGGCTTCACCCTGGCCGACCTGACCGCCTACGCCCACAAGCACAACCACGCCAACGGCGAAGACAACCGCGACGGCCACAGCCACAACCTGAGCGCCAACGCCGGTGTCGAAGGCCCCAGCGACGACCCGCACGTGCAGGCCCGCCGGGGCCAGTGGCGGCGGGCGCTGCTGGCCACCCTGCTGTGCGCGCAGGGCACCCCGCAACTGCTGGCCGGCGACGAGATCGGCCACAGCCAGCAGGGCAACAACAACGCCTACTGCCAGGACAACCCCCTCACCTGGCTGGACTGGGCACGGGCCGACACCGAACTGGCCGTGTTCACGGGCGGGCTGGCCGCCCTGCGCCGGCGACACCCGGGCCTGCGCCACACGCAGCGCTTCACCGGACGCCCGCCCGCCCCCGGCCAGCCGCCCGACATCGTCTGGCACGACGTGGACGGTCAGCCGCCCTCCAGCGCGGCCTGGAACAGCACGGAACACCGCACCCTCACCGCCGTGATCTGCGTCGGCGAACACGGCGAAGCGCCCACCGAGCGCCTGCTGCTGGTCTGGCACCCCGGCGACGGCCCGGTCTCGCTGACCCTGCCCAGCGGCCCCTGGCAGCACGTTCTCGACAGCGCGGCCGCCCGGGTCAGCTTGGACGAAGCCCCGCTGGCCGAGGGCCAACTGATCCTGCACGCCCCCGGCCTGCACCTGCTGGTCCAAGGCTTGCATGGGTCCGGGCCTGCCCCCACACCGCCTGCCCCATGAGCATTCCAGCCGACAGCCTCCTCGCCCGCCGCAGCAGCGGCGTGCTGCTGCACATCACCAGCCTGCCCGGTCCGAACGGCTGCGGCGACCTGGGCCCTGCAGCCCGCCATTTCGTCGACTGGCTGGTCGCCGCCGGGCAATCGGCCTGGCAGGTGCTGCCGCTGTCGCCCGCTGGCCCCGGCAACTCGCCCTACCAAAGCGTGTCCGCGTTCGCCGGCAGCCCGCTGATGGTCGACCTGGACGACCTGGTGCACAAAGGCTGGCTGCCCTGGATGCCGCACCAGGGCTTTGACCACCAGCGCTGCGACTTCGGCCGCGTGCGGCCCTGGCGCATGGCCAGCCTGCGCCAGGCCTGGAAAGGCTTCGGCCAGCGCGCGAGCGCGGCCGATCGCGAGGATTTCGCCACCTTTGCTGCGGCGCACGCCCACTGGCTGGACGACTACGCCCTGTTCATGGTGCTGGACGCGCGCCACGGCGGTCCCTGGTCCACCTGGCCCCAGCCGCTGGCCCGGCGCGAGGCCGACGCCCTGCAGGCTGTGCGCGACCAGGCCGACGCCGACCTCGGCTTCTGGCGCTTCGTGCAGTGGCGCTTCTGGGTGCAGTGGCAGGCGCTGCGCCGCTACGCCAGCGAACGCGGCGTGCAGATCATCGGCGACGCGCCCATCTTCGTGGCCCACCACAGCGCCGACGTCTGGGCACATGCCAACCAGTTCCTGCTCGACGAACGCGGTGACCCCTTTGTCGTCGCGGGCGTGCCGCCCGACTACTTCAGCCCCACCGGCCAGCGCTGGGGCAACCCGCTGTACGACTGGGATGCCATGGCCCACGACGGCTACCGCTGGTGGAAGGACCGCCTGGCGCACTCCTTCCGGCAGGTCGACGTGGTGCGCCTCGACCACTTCCGCGGCTTCGAAGCGCACTGGGAAATCCCCGCCACCGAACCGACCGCCATCGCTGGCCGCTGGCAGCGCGGCCCTGGCCAGGCCTTCTTCGACGCCGTGCAGGACGAACTGGGCAGCCTGTCCGTGATTGCCGAAGACCTCGGGCTGATCACCCCCGAAGTGGACGCGCTGCGCGCGGGCTGCGGCTTCCCGGGCATGCGCATCCTGCACTTCGCCTTCGGCGGCGACCCGGCCAACCCCTACCTGCCGCACAACTACGAACGCGGCACCGTGGCCTACACCGGCACGCACGACAACGACACCAGCGTGGGCTGGTGGCGCAGCGCCGCCACGGGCGAAAAGGCCGCCGCGCGCGCCTACGCCGGCCGCTGCATGGACCAGGAACCGCACTGGACGCTGATCCACAGCGTTTCGCAATCGGTGGCCAACACCGCCATCGTGCCGTTCCAGGACGTGCTCGGCCTGGACAGCCGCCACCGCATGAACACCCCCGGGCTGGCCAGTGGCTGCTGGGAGTGGCGCTTCGACTGGAGCCAGGTCGACCACATCCCCGCCGAGCGCCTGCTGGCCATGACCCGCGCCCACGGCCGATTGCCGCCGGGGCGCTGACCCCGGCTGACACACAGAAGACCCGAAGACACCCGACCATCCCGGAGACAAGCATGGACAAGACCACTTCCCCCCAGTACCTGGCCCGCCGCACCATCGCGCTGGTGCTGGCCGGCGGGCGCGGATCGCGCCTGCACGCCCTGACCGACCGCCGCACCAAACCGGCGGTGTATTTCGGGGGCAAGTTCCGCATCATCGACTTCGCCCTCTCCAACTGCCTGAACTCCGGCGTGCGCCGCATCGGGGTGCTCACGCAGTACAAGTCGCACAGCCTGCTGCGCCACCTGCAGCGCGGCTGGAGCTTTCTGCGCAACGAGTTCAACGAGTTCATCGACCTGCTGCCCGCGCAGCAACGCATCGACGAACAGAGCTGGTACGCCGGCACGGCCGACGCCATCTTCCAGAACCTGGACATCCTGCGCGCCCACAACCCCGAATACATCCTCATCCTGGCCGGTGACCACATCTACAAGATGGACTACGCCAGCCTGATCGCCGACCACGTGGCCCAGGGCAAACAGTGCACGGTGGCCTGCATCGAAGTGCCGATCGCCGAGGCCAGTGCCTTCGGCGTCATGGCCATCGACGAACAGCGCCGCATCGTCAGCTTCACCGAAAAGCCGGCCCAGCCCGCCCCCATGCCCGGCAAGCCCGAGGTGGCGCTGGCCAGCATGGGCATCTACGTCTTCGACGCGCAGCACCTGTTTGCCGCGCTCGAAACGGACGCCGCCCGGCCGGGATCGAGCCGCGACTTCGGCAAGGACGTGATTCCGGCCATGGTCGCCGAAGGGCAGGCCGTGGCCCACCCGTTCGGCCTGTCCTGCGTCAAGAGTGCCCCCGAAGCGCCCGCCTACTGGCGCGACGTGGGCACGGTCGACGCCTACTGGGCCGCCAACATCGACCTCACCGACCCGCTGCCCGAACTCGACATGTACGACCGCGAGTGGCCGATCTGGACCTACCAGGAACAGCTGCCGCCGGCCAAGTTCGTTTTTGACGACGACGGCCGCCGCGGCATGGCGGTGGATTCGCTGGTCTCGGGCGGCTGCATCATCTCGGGCGGCTCGGTGCGCCGTTCGGTGCTGTTCTCCAAGGTGCGCATCCACTCCTACGCCGAGGTCGATGAAGCCGTGCTGCTGCCCGAGGTCGACGTCGGCCGGGGCAGCAAGCTGCGCAAGGTGGTGGTCGACAACGGCTGCGTCATCCCGCCAGGCATGGCCATCGGCTTCGACGCCGAGGCCGATGCCCGGCGCTTCTTCCGCACCCCCGGCGGCGTGGTGCTGGTCACGCGCGAAATGCTGGAAAAATTGGCATGACCCCCCGCGCCGCCTCCGGTGTCACCCCCCTGGCAGGGGGGCTTCGCCTGCAGCCCGGCGAAGCCGGTTCTGTGGCGCGAGCTGGCTATTGGCTTCTCCGTTTTACCGCTGCCCCATGCCCCTGAAAGTCCTTTACGTCTGCGCCGAGATCTTTCCGCTGCTCAAAACCGGCGGGCTGGCCGACGTCAGCGCGGCGCTGCCGCCGGCGCTGCGCGCCCAGAAGCAGGACGTGCGCCTGCTGCTGCCCGCCTTTCCCGCCATCGCCGCCGGCGTCAAGCCCGAAGGCCCGGTGATCCCGCTGCCCACGGCCGGTATGGCCGGCCTGCCCGCCGGTGTGGGCCCGGACCCGCTCACGGCCGGCGGTCCGCCGCCCACGCTGCGTGCCGGCCGCATCACGGGCAGCCGCCTGCCGGTGTGGCTGCTGCACGCGCCCGGCCTGTACGAACAGCCTGGCAATCCCTACCTGGACCCGGAAGGGCGCCCTTGGGCCAACAGCGCCGAGCGCTTTGCCTGGCTGGGCTGGGCCGCGGCGCTGCTGGGCATCGGTGCCCTGCCGACCCCGGCCGCCAACGGCCAGCCAGCCTGGCAACCCGATGTGGTGCACGGCCACGACTGGCACACCGGCCTGGCCTTCGCCTACCTGCAGGCGCTGCGCGCACCGGGCCTGCCGCGCCCGGCCACCGTCTTCACGATCCACAACCTCGCCTACCAGGGGGTGTTCGCGGGCGAGGCCCGGCACCGCCTCGGCCTGCCCGATCACCTGTTTCGCATGCAGGGCCTGGAATTCCATGGCCACCTGTCCTTCATGAAAGCGGGCCTGCAGTTCAGCGACGCCATCACCACCGTGAGCCCGACCTACGCGCGCGAGATCACCGGTGAAGAACAGGGCTGCGGGCTCGACGGTGTGCTGCGCGAGCGGCGCCACCGGCTGCACGGCATCCTCAACGGCGTCGACGACGCGGTCTGGAACCCCGCCGCCGATCCGCTGGTGCAACCGGGCTTCGACGCCGAACACCTGGACGGCAAGGCCCAGGCCAAGGCCCTGCTGCAAAAGCAGATGAAGCTGCGCCCCAAGCCGGACGCCCTGCTGTTTGCCGTGGTCAGCCGGCTGACCGAGCAGAAGGGCCTGCACCTGCTGCCCGGGGTGGTCGACGACCTGGTCGCCCGGGGCGGCCAACTGGTGGTGCTGGGCACCGGCGACGCGCAGATCGAGCAGGCGCTGCTTCACGCCAGCCAGCGCCACCCCGGCCGGGTCGCGGTGCATGTCGGCTACGACGAGGCGCTGTCGCACCGCGTGATCGCGGGCGCCGATGTGATCCTGCTGCCCTCGCGCTTCGAGCCCTGCGGCCTGACCCAGCTCTACGGCCTGCGCTACGGCACCCTGCCGCTGGTGCGGGCGGTCGGCGGCCTGGCCGACACCGTGACCGACTGCGCCCTGGAAAACCTGCACGACGGCAGCGCCAGCGGCTTCGTCTTCCAGGGCCTGAACGAACACGACCTGCGCCAGGCCATCCGCCGCGCCTTCGCCCTGCACCACCGCCCCGCCGACTGGCGGGCCGTGCAGCACCACGCCATGTCGCTGCGTTTCGACTGGGCCCGCGCCGCGACCGCCTATCGCCAGGTCTATGCCCAGGCCATGGCCGAGGCGGGCCATGGCACGGCTTCTGCTTAAACAGCAGGCGTCCGCCCCGAGCCGTTCTTTTGTACATCCCACCATGTCCCCAACGAACACCGCCCCCGAGACCATCGCCGCTGCGCCCACCGCCCCTTTTGAATACGACCACCTGGAAAACAGCGTCGAGGCGCTGCGCAAATCCATCGCCAACCGGCTGGTCTACGCCGTCGGCAAGGACCTGCGGTCGGCCACCAAACGGGACTGGATGTTCGCGCTGTTCCACGCCGTGCGCGACCGCTGCATGGACCGCTGGCGCCAGAGCCTGGCCGCCGCGCAGGACGCGGACGCCAAACGCGTGTACTACCTCTCGATGGAATTCCTCACCGGCCGGGCGCTGACCAACGCCCTGCTGGCCGCCGGCATCTACGACGCCGCGCGCACCGCCTGCACCCAGCTCGGTGCCGACTTCGACGCCCTGATCGACATGGAATCCGACGCCGGCCTGGGCAATGGCGGCCTCGGTCGCCTGGCCGCGTGTTTCCTCGATTCGCTGGCCACGCTGGGCCTGCCCGGCATGGGCTACGGCATCCGCTACGACTACGGCATGTTCGCCCAGCGCATCCAGGACGGCCGCCAGGTCGAAGAGCCCGACTACTGGCTCGTCAGCGGCAACCCGGGCGAATTCATGCGGCCCGAATTCAGCTACACCGTGCGCTTCGGCGGCCGCCTCGCGCAGGACGGCGACCAGGTGCGCTGGGCCGACACCGACGACGTGATCGCCACCGCGTACGACACCGGCATTCCCGGCCACGAACTCACCAGCGTGACCACGCTGCGCCTGTGGACCGCGCGCGCCTCCGGCGGCATCAACCTCGACGCCTTCAACAAAGGCGACTACATGCGCGCCGTCGAGGCCAAGAACCAGTCGGAAAACGTCTCGCGCGTGCTCTACCCCGACGACAGCACCGAACACGGCAAGGAACTGCGCCTGCGCCAGGAATACTTCTTCGTCAGCGCCTCGCTGCAGGACATCCTGCGCCGCTACCTCAAGCGCCACGGCAGTTTCGAGAACCTGGCCGACAAGGTCGCCATCCACCTCAACGACACCCACCCCGCGCTGGCCGTGCCCGAACTCATGCGCCTGCTGGTGGACGAACACCACGTCGACTGGGACACCGCCTGGGGCCTGTGCCAGAAGATCTTCAGCTACACCAACCACACGCTGATGAGCGAGGCGCTGGAAACCTGGCCGGTGGACCTGATGGGCCGGCTGCTGCCGCGCCACCTGCGCATCATCTACGACCTCAACGCGGCCTTCCTGGCCGAGGTGCACGACCGCTTCCCGGGTGAAAACGACCTGCTGCGCCGCGTCTCCCTGATCGACGAGCGTGGCCAGCGCCGCGTGCGCATGGCCTATCTGTCGGTGCTGGCCAGCCACCAGGTCAACGGCGTCTCGGCACTGCACAGCAACCTGATGGTGGAAACCATCTTTGCCGACTTCGCGCGCATCTGGCCCGAGCGCTTTTGCAACAAGACCAATGGCATCACCCCGCGCCGCTGGCTCTCGCAGGCCAACCCCTCGCTGTCGGCGCTGATCGACAGCCGCATCGGCACCGGCTGGCGCCGCCATCTCGACCAGTTGGCGCAACTCGCCGACCTGGCCGCCGACCCCGAATTCAACAACGCCTTCCGCCTGGCCAAGCTGCAGAACAAGAAGCGTCTGGCCGAACGCATCGCGCGCGAAACCGGCGTGGTGGTGAGCCCCGACAGCCTGTTCGACGTGCAGGTCAAGCGCATGCACGAATACAAGCGCCAGTTGCTCAACGTGCTGCACGTGGTCACGCGCTACCAGCAGATCCTGGCCCACCCCAACGCCAACTGGGTGCCACGCACCGTAATCTTCGGCGGCAAGGCGGCATCGGCCTACTACATGGCCAAGCTGGTCATCAAGCTCATCAACGACGTGGCGCGCACCGTCAACAACGACAAGCGCATCGGCGACAAGCTCAAGGTGGTGTTCATCCCCAACTACCGCGTGTCGCTGGCCGAAGTCATCATGCCGGCGGCCGACCTGTCGGAGCAGATTTCCACCGCCGGCACCGAGGCCTCGGGCACCGGCAACATGAAGTTCGCGCTCAACGGCGCGCTGACCATCGGCACCTGGGACGGCGCCAACATCGAGATTGCCGAAAACGTGGGGCTGGACAACATCTTCATCTTCGGCAACCGCACCGAGCAGGTGGCGGCCCTGCGCGCCAGCGGCTACAACCCGCGCCGCTACTACGAACACAACTACGACCTGAAGACCGCCATCGACCGCATCGCCGAAGGCGCATTCAGCCCCGAGGAGCCGGGCCGTTTCCACGACATCACGCGCACGCTGCTGGAGTCCGACTACTACCTGCTGCTGGCCGACTACACCGACTATGTGGCGACCCAGCTCAAGGTCGACGAGTTGTACCGCCAGCCGGCCGAATGGACCCGCAAGGCCATCCTGAATGTGGCGGGCATGGGCACTTTTTCGTCGGACCGCACGATCGGTGAATACGCCGAACAGATCTGGAACATCCAGCCGCTGTTCACCACCGACTGAGCCTGGCCAGGGTATTCAACGTGCCGTGTGATTGGCACGCCCGTGCTGCGAGAGGCCGGTTCTTCTTCGCCTGAGCGCCAGGGTTGACTGCTTCAGCAGATCAGGGGCCCCGCCGCCCCGATCCCGCGAGGTCGCTGTCAACCTGAATCAGGAAAGTGTGACCTTGGCAAACTTCCGCTTGCCCACCTGCACCACATAGACCCCGGCCCCCAGCTTCAACCCCTTGTCGCTGACCACGGAGGAGTCCACCCGCACACCGCCCCCCTCGATCAAACGGTTCGCCTCGCTGGAGGAAGGCGCCAGCCCGGCCGATTTGAGCAGCGCCCCGATGCCCAGCGGCGCACCGCTCAGCGACACCTCGGGAATCTCGTCCGGCACCCCGCCCTTGCTGCGGTTGACAAAATCCTGCTCCGCCGCATCGGCCGCCGCCGGGCTGTGAAACCGCGCGGTGATCTCCTTGGCCAGCATCACCTTCGCGTCCTTGGGGTTGCGACCACCCGCGACCTCGGCCTTGAGGGCCTCGATCTCGGCCATGGACTTGAAGGACAGCAGCGTGAACCAGTCCCACATCAGCGTGTCCGAAATGCTCAGCACCTTGGCGAACATGGTGTTGGCGTCCTCGGTGATCCCGATGTAGTTGTTCTTGGACTTGGACATTTTGTCCACCCCGTCCAACCCCACCAGCAGCGGCATCGTCAGGATGCACTGCGGCTCCTGGCCATACTCGGCCTGCAGGTGGCGCCCCATCAGCAGATTGAACTTCTGGTCGGTCCCACCCAGCTCCAGGTCGCTCTTGAGTGCCACCGAGTCGTACCCCTGCATCAGGGGATAGAGGAACTCGTGCACGCTGATCGGCGTGCCGGCCGAGAAACGCTGGTGGAAATCGTTGCGCTCCATCATGCGTGCCACGGTGTACTTGGCGGCGAGCTGGATCATGCCCATCGAACCCAGCGGCAGGCTCCACTCGCTGTTGTAGCGAATCTCGGTTTTCGCGGGGTCCAGCACCAGACTGGCCTGCTTGTAGTAGGTATCGGCGTTGGCCTTGATCTGCTCGGGCGTGAGCGGCGGGCGCGTGCTGTTGCGGCCAGAGGGATCGCCGATCAGGCTGGTGAAGTCGCCGATCAGGAAGATCACCGTGTGGCCCAGGTCCTGCAACTGGCGCATCTTGTTGAGCACCACGGTGTGACCGATGTGAATGTCGGGCGCGGTCGGGTCCAGCCCCAGCTTGATGCGCAACGGCACCCCGCTGGCTTCGGAACGGGCGAGTTTCTTCAGCCAGTCGTCCTGCGGAATCAGCTCGTCACAACCGCGCAGGGTGATGGCCAGCGCTTCGCGAACACGGTCGGTGACCGGCGATCCGACAGACGGTGCGGCAACAGGGGCTTGAGAGGCGTCAGAGCGGGTATTCATAGGGGGATTTCGCATGTCATTCGCCTGACACTGGCTCTATACTAGAAAAGGCTGTGGTCAGATTTTAGAGGGGTCTGGCATCCCTCGTTGGCCAGACCCGGCGCACGCTGCTGTGCCCGGTGCGGAACTTGCTGCAGCCAGAACCCTCACACCAGGCTTCTGAGCCTTCCGCAGCGCTGCTGCTGCGCCTTCGCAACCGATTCGACATTTTGAAACTCAACCCCTTGCCCCTGCTGAGCGGCATGGCGCAGGCTTCGGCCCAGCTGCTGTCCCGCCATCCGCGTCGTGTGGCAGCCGGGCTGGGCGTGCTGCTGCTAGGAACCGGTGTCACCGCCTTCGGTATCGCCCCCTTGGCCCCCGACGCCGCCGACCTGCCTGTGACCCGTATCGTCGAAGCCGTGCCCTTCGCACCGCTGTCTCCCGACGCTCTCGGACCGGCATTGCCCTTCACCCTCTACCGCAGCGAAGCGGTCCGCCGCGACGACACACCCCAGAGCCTGCTGCAGCGCCTTGGCGTCCAGGACCCGGCCGCGCTGGCCTATCTGCGCAACGACCCGGCCATGCGCGACCTGTTCGGCGCCCGCACCGGCAAGCTCGTGACCGTTGAAACCAATGACCGCCACGAGTTGCTGCGACTCCAGGCCCGCTGGCTGCCCGGCGATGAACGCAGCTTCACCCGGGTCACGGTCGAGAACGGTGACCAGGGCTGGCACACCAGCGTCGAAGCCGCCGAACTCGAACCCACCTCGCAATTGGCTGGCGGGGTCATCCGCAGCTCGCTGTTTGCCGCGACCGACGCCATCGGTCTGCCCGACAGCGTCGCGGTGCAACTGGCCGAAATTTTTGGCAGCGACATCGATTTCCGCCGCGACCTCCGCGAGGGCGACCGCTTCAGCGTGGTCTACGAAACCCTCAACGCCGATGGCGAAGTCATGCGGACGGGCCGCGTGCTCAGCGCCTCGTTCATCAACAACGGCAAGACGTTCGAAGCGGTCTGGTACGAACCTCCCGGCCAGAAAGGCGCCTATTACGGCTTTGATGGCCAGTCTTCGCGCAAGAACTTCTTGTCCTCGCCCCTTGCCTTCACCCGCGTGAGCAGCGGCTATGGGATGCGCTTCCACCCGATCACCGGCAAGCAGAAGGCCCACCTGGGTGTCGATTACGCAGCACCCTCCGGCACCCCCGTGCGCACCATCGGTGATGGTGTCGTGAGCTTTGCCGGCTGGCGCAATGGCTACGGCAACACCATCGAGATCTCGCACCGGGGCAACCAGTCGACCTTGTATGCCCACCTCAGCCGCATCGGCGTGCGCCAGGGGCAGAAGGTCGAACAAGGGGAATTCATTGGTGCCGTCGGTTCGACAGGCCTGTCCACCGGCCCCCACCTGCACCTGGAATTCAAGGTGAAGGGCGTGCATCAGGACCCATTGGAAGTGGCCCGCAAGAGCGAAAGCGTGCCCATGCAGGCCGAATGGCGTGCCGGCTTCAATGCCGTCGCGGCCTTGCAACGCGCGCAACTCGACGCCGCCAGATCGGTGCAGCAAGCCAGCGCCGAATGACCCGGAGCGTGCCGCAGGCACGCCAGCAGCCAAGAAAAAAGGAGCGCCCGGGCGCTCCTTTTTTTGTCCCGGCTCGCGGAAAAACCACTCAGACGCTGAAGCTCGATCCACAGCCACAGGTCGTCGTGGCATTCGGGTTGCGGATCACGAACTGGGCGCCTTCGAGGTCTTCCTTGTAGTCGATCTCTGCGCCAGCCAGATACTGGTAGCTCATCGCATCGATCAGCAGGGTGACCCCATTCTTGGACATCTGGGTGTCGTCTTCGTTGACGACCTCATCGAAGGTGAAGCCGTACTGGAAGCCGGAACAACCGCCCCCCTGAACGAAGACACGCAATTTCAGGTCGGGATTGCCCTCTTCGGCAACCAGGTCGGCCACTTTGGCTGCGGCGCTGTCGGTAAAGACCAGCGGTGCAGGCATGTCGGTGGGAAGGGCTTCGGCAACAGCGTTCATGAGAGATTCCTTTCGGAGGCATGGGCACAGGGCCCTGAATTGCCGGAAATGCTAGCGCAAAACGCCTTGACGCATCCCTCAGCCGTTGTTTGCCGCCAGTTTCAGTGTGGGCTTGTCTTCTTCGGCCCCTTCGGCCATCGGCTGGAGTTGCCCCGCAATGGTCGCCCCCTGGTGCATCTCCAGCGCCTTGTAGGAGACATCGCCTTCGATGCGTGCTCGCGGCTGGAGCTCCAGCAGTTCATACGCCTTCACAGGCCCTTTCACCGTCCCGTTGATGATCACGTGGTCGGCATGGATCTGCCCCGTGACACTGGCCGATTCGCTGACCACCAGGATGCTCGAATGTTCGTCGCTGGCCCGGATGTCGCCCACCACTTCCCCGTCGACCCGAAGACCATCGTGGAACACCACATGACCTTCAATGCGGGTGCCCTGGGCAATCAGGCTTTTGATGGGCGGCTGCTTCTTCTTGCTGAACATCGACGTTCTCCGGGGACGGCACAGCCGTCAGAGCTTGACGGTCTGAATGGATTTGACGGCACCGCCCTGCACGATCCGGGCGGTCACGGTTTTTACCACGACCGCTGCCGGCACATCCACGACGCCCTCCTGGCGCAAATAGCTGCGCACACTGACCGGCTTCGGGGTGCCCGGCGCATCCAGCGTCCAGGGGCGCCCTTCGAGCGTGCCGGCAAATGAAAGCTCCAACGCACCCTTGAATTCCGGCGCGTTTTTCGACGGCTGAATCATGAGCACCTGCCACTTGAGCTGACCCTCGGTCAAACGCTCGACCTGCAGGCCACGAATGCTCAGCGCGTCGCCACCCGAGGCCGGAATCAGCCGCTCAAACAACCCCAGATCGCTGCGTAGCACCTGGTTGTCCGCTTCCAGCTGACGAATCTGCAGAATCAACTGCTCCTGTGCCGCCTTCTCGGCGGTCAGCAGGCTTTCGGCGGTATTCGCCACCGACTGGGCCTTGCCCAGTTCCTCACGCAGACTCACCACATCAGAGCGCAGTTGCGCCAACTCTTCCTTGGCACCCCGCTCAAGGCCCGCGATGTCTTTGCCCGTCTCGAAAGCCCAGAGGGCCAGCGCCCCCGAAAAACCCAGCACCACCGCCGCCAGCAACCAGCGCAGCGGCCAAGGCATGGCACTGCGGATCGCCACCCGTGGGCTGCTCACCGTCAGGCGTCGCCGTAACAGCCGGAATCTCATTGAGCACCCTTCCCGTCAGCGAAAACCACCTTGCAGCGGCCCTCCAAAGACAAAAGCCGCCCCAAGACTGACTTGAGAGCGGCTTTGGCGGTTCGAAGCAACGCGATCAGCGCTTGCTGAACTGCTTGCGACGGCGTGCAGAACGCAGACCGACCTTCTTGCGCTCGACTTCGCGAGCGTCGCGGGTCACGTAACCAGCGCTCGACAGGGCGGGCTTCAGGTTCGCGTCGTAATCGATCAGGGCACGGGTGATGCCGTGGCGCACAGCGCCGGCCTGACCGGATTCGCCGCCACCGTGGACGTTGACCTGGATGTCGAAGGTTTCGACGTTCTCGGTCAGCACCAGGGGCTGCTTGGCGATCATGATCGAGGTCTGGCGGCCGAAGAACTGTTCGATGTCCTTGCCGTTGACCGTGATCTTGCCGGTGCCTTTTTTCAGAAACACGCGGGCGACGCTGGATTTGCGACGGCCGGTGCCATTGTTCCATTCACCAATCATCGTCGGCTCCTCAGATGTCCAGCACTTGCGGCTGTTGGGCGGTGTGCGGGTGCTCGGCGCCGCCGTACACCTTGAGCTTCTTGATCATGGCGTAACCCAGAGGACCCTTGGGCAGCATGCCCTTGACGGCCTTCTCGAGTGCGCGGCCAGGGTGCTTGGCCTGCATGTCACGGAAGCTAGTGGCATAGATGCCGCCCGGGAAACCGGAGTGACGGTAGTACATCTTGTCGGTGTTTTTCGTCCCGGTCACGCGCAGCTTGGCGGCGTTGATGATGACGATGTAATCACCGGTATCGACGTGAGGCGTGTAGATGGCCTTGTGCTTGCCGCGCAGACGGAGGGCCACTTCACTGGCGACCCGTCCGAGAACCTTGTCGGTTGCGTCAATCACAAACCACTCGTGCTTCACGTCAGCGGGCTTGGCGCTGAACGTTTTGGTCATGAGTTTTCTCTGCAAAGAGTTGGTTTGGCGGGCCCTTTTCCACGGTCGGTCGTTCTCTGACGGAACGCTCTTAGGTGGGTTGGTGTGCTTCGCCGCGGGACCACGAAATCGCTGCGAAGCCGAGCATTGTACGATTTTTCCGCCATGGCCGGCAAGCAGCCCACACATCCCCGACGCATTCCCCCGGGGTGACGGCCTCGTGGCCTGCTCCCTGTCTGCAAATCGGGCAGGGCCATCACCGTTCTGGCGCTACCATCGCCCGATGTTCAGTTACCGCCACGCCTTCCACGCCGGCAACCACGCCGACGTGTTGAAACACACCACCCTGCTCGCCACCTTGCGTCATCTGATGCAGAAGGAGGCAGGCATCACCCTGGTGGACACCCATGCGGGCGCGGGCCTTTACCGGCTCGATGGCGACTACGCGGAAAAGGGCGGCGAGGCGGCCGACGGCATCGTCAAGCTGATGGCAGCTTTGCGCGCAGCCGGACAAGAGCCGCTGCCTTCGACACCCGCCTTGGACGACTACCTCGACCTTATCGCCAGCTTCAACCCCGACGACCAGCTTCGCGTCTATCCGGGCTCCCCTTTTGTCATGCAGTCGCTCATGCGCACCGAGTCGCGCGACCGGCTCAAGCTGTTTGAACTGCACCCCACCGACAGCCGCACGCTCACAGCCAACGTGGCCCAACTGAACGCGGGCCGCCAGGTGTCTGTCCAGCTCCAGGATGGTTTCGAGAGCCTGAAACCGATGCTGCCGCCTCCGCCTTCCACCTCAGGCTCCAAGCGGGCGCTGGTCCTCATCGACCCAAGCTACGAAATCAAAAGCGACTACGCGAAAGTAAGCGCCTGCATACAGGAGTGCCTCAAGCGCTTCCCCACCGGCTGCTACCTGGTCTGGTATCCGATCATTCCCCGCGCCGAGGCGCACGACCTGCCCAGGCGCCTCAAGACGCTCTCCAACCAGGCCGGTCGGCCCTGGCTGCACGCCACACTCAACATCGGGCAAAGAGACCTGTCGCTCAATGAGCGCCCAGGCCTGTCCGCCAGTGGCATGTTTGTGATCAACCCGCCGCACACCCTCAAGGCAGAGCTGCAGGCGACGCTGCCGCGGGTGCTGGACGCGCTCGGACGAGGACGCGGCAAAGCGCAGTCGGTGGAGGCTGGCGGCCGCTGACCGCTATCCACAAACGCCCGCGGCATGACCGCCGCACCACCGCCCACGGGTAAATCCCGATCCGACCGGGCCGAATTAACCAACCGATCGGTCGGTTAATTCTCTATACTGCACGCCTGTCCACGACACGGTCTCAGGAGCCGCGCATGTATACCCAGTCGTTTTCGGTCGCTGATGGAGCCACTCCCGGCGCGGCAAAGCCGGCCGCCACGCCCCTTCGCAACGAAGACGCGGCACTGCAGGCGCACTTCGACACCGTGATCGACGCCGACGGCAAGATCGAGCCGCGCGACTGGATGCCCGATGCCTACCGCAAGACCCTGGTGCGCCAGATCAGCCAGCACGCGCACAGCGAGATCGTCGGCATGCTGCCCGAAGGCAACTGGATCAGCCGCGCGCCCAGCCTCAAACGCAAAGCCATCCTGATCGCCAAGGTGCAGGACGAAGGCGGTCACGGTCTGTACCTCTACAGCGCCGCCGAAACCCTGGGCACCAGCCGCGACCAGATGCTGGATGCCCTGCACACCGGCAAGGCCAAGTACAGCTCCATCTTCAACTACCCCACGCTCAACTGGGCCGACGTGGGCGTGATCGGCTGGCTGGTCGACGGCGCGGCGATCATGAACCAGATCCCGCTGTGCCGCTGCTCGTACGGCCCCTATGCCCGCGCCATGATCCGCGTCTGCAAGGAAGAGAGCTTCCACCAGCGCCAGGGCTACGAGGCCCTGTTGGTGATGATGCAGGGCACGGCCGAACAGAAGGCCATGGTGCAGGATGCCGTCAACCGGTACTGGTGGAAATGCCTGGCCATGTTCGGCCCGCCCGACGCCGACAGCCCCAACAGCGTGCAGGGCATGCGCTGGGGCATCAAGCGCATCGGCAACGACGACCTGCGCCAGAAGTTCGTCGACGCCACCGTGCCGCAGGCCGAGGTGCTGGGCGTGACCTTGCCCGACCCGGACCTGAAATGGAACGAGGCGCGTGGCCACTGGGACTACGGACAGATCGACTGGGACGAGTTCTGGGCCACGGTCAACGGCCACGGCCCGATGAACCAGGAGCGCCTGGCCACCCGCGTCAAGGCCCACGAACAGGGTGCCTGGGTGCGCGAAGCCGCCCTCGCCCACGCCCGCAAACAGCAGCAACGTCAGCAGAAGGAGGCCGCATGAACGCGCCAGCATTGAAAGAGTGGCCCCTCTGGGAAGTGTTCGTGCGCAGCAAGCAGGGCCTGGAACACAAGCACTGCGGCAGCCTGCATGCCAGCGACGCACGCCACGCGCTGCAAATGGCGCGCGACGTCTACACCCGCCGGCAGGAAGGTGTGAGCATCTGGGTTGTGCCGTCGACCGCCATCACCGCCAGCGAGCCCGACAGCAAGGACAGCTTCTTCGACCCGGCGGCCGACAAGATCTACCGCCACCCGACCTTCTACGAGATCCCGGACAAAGTGGGGCACATGTGATGAAGGCGCCCATCGACTACCTTCTCCACCTGGCCGACAACGCCCTGGTGCTCGGCCAGCGCAACGCCGAGTGGTGCGGCCACGGCCCCATCCTCGAAGAGGACCTGGCGCTGGCCAACAACAGCCTGGACCTGATCGGCCAAGCCCGCCTGCTGTACCAGCACGCGGCGGAGCTGATCAACAGCAACGCCTCACTGGCCCAGCGCTTCGCGCACCTGCAGGGCGCTCGCCAGGACGGTCGCGTGACCGAGGACACCCTTGCCTATTTCCGCGACACCGCCGAGTTTCGCAACCACACGCTGATGGAGCTGCCGCACCACGGCCCTTTGGTGGGCTACGCGGTGAGCGAGCGCGACTACGCCGTGACCATCGCGCGCAACTTCCTGGTGAGCGCGCTGATGGTGCTGATGTGGGACAGCCTGCGCGCGTCCAAGGATGAACAACTGGCTGCCATCGCCGCCAAATCGCTCAAAGAAGTGCGCTACCACCTGCAGCACGCGGGCGACTGGCTGGTGCGCTTCGGCGACGGCACCGAAGAGTCGCACCGCCGCGCCCAGAACGCGATCGACCTCCTGCTGCCGTACTGCGAAGCCTTCTGGCATCCGGGACCGGCGGAGTCCGCCGCGGCACAGGACGGCACGGGGGTCGACATCCTCAGCTTGCGCGAGCACTGGAACGCGCTGGTGAACGAGACCCTGGCCGAAGCCACGCTGACACGCCACGACCAGCCCCACCCGGGTTACATCGCACAGGGCCACACAGGCATCCATTCGGAACACCTGGGATTCCTGCTCGCCGAGATGCAGAGCCTGGCCCGCGCTCACCCCACCGCCGTCTGGTGAACGCCATGAGCGCGGCCACCGAGGCATCGCTGCAAGCCGTCTCCCAAGCGCTGGCGCACCTGACCGACCCGGAGATTCCGGTCGTCAGCCTGAGCGAGCTCGGCATCCTGCGTGCCGTGCGCGAAGGCGCCGACGGCGTGCCCGAGGTCGTCATCACGCCCACCTACAGCGGTTGCCCGGCCATGGGCCAGATCGCCGACGACATCTTGGTGGCGCTGCGCGATGCCGGCCTGCCCGGCCGGGTGGTGACACAGCTCGCACCGGCCTGGACCACCGACTGGATGAGCACAGCGGCCAAAGAGAAGCTGCGCGCCTACGGTATCGCGCCACCGCAGGGTGGCAGCGAGCCAGCGACCACGCCCGGCGTTCTGCGCTTCAGCCGGCACGCGGCACGCCCGGCCAGCGTGACCTGCCCGCACTGCGGCTCGCGCAACACCACGCGGATCGCGCCCTTTGGCTCCACCGCCTGCAAAGCGCAACACCGCTGTCTCGACTGCCTCGAACCTTTCGACCACTTCAAACCCTACTGACGACGCCATGAGCACCGCCGCCCCCCGCTTTCACGAGCTCACCGTCTCACGCGTCGACCCCGAAGCGGCGGGTGCGGTGGCAATCTCGCTTGCCATCCCCGAGACCCTGCGCGAAACCTTCGCCTTCGAACCCGGCCAGTTCCTCACACTGCGCGCAGACATCGGTGGCCAGGACGTGCGCCGCAGCTACTCGATCAGCAGCCCGCGCAGCCGGCTCGCAAAACATGGCGAACTCACGCTGGGGATCCGGCCGGTCGAAGGGGGCGTGTTCTCCCACTGGGCGGCCACCCAGCTCCGGGCGGGTGACACGCTGCGCGTGATGCCCCCCGATGGGCGCTTCACGGTGCGCAAGCCGCGTGCAATCCACCGCGTGGGTTTCGCGGCCGGCTCGGGCATCACGCCCATCCTGTCCATCATGGCCAGCACGCTGGAAGACGCCCCGGACGCCAAATTCACCCTGGTCTACGGCAACCGGCGCATGGCCAGCGTCATGTTCAACGAGGACCTGCAGGACCTGAAGGACCGCTACCCTGGTCGCCTCACGCTCATCCACGTGCTTTCACGCCAGGCCAACGAAGTGCCGCTGCTCGAAGGCCGCATCGACGGCGACAAGGTGCGCGCCCTCATGGGCGCGCTGCTGCCAGTGGGCAGCATGGACGAGGTCTTCGTATGCGGGCCCGAAGCCATGATCGACGCCACGGAAAAGGCCTTGCTCGATGCCGGCGTGCGACCCGACCGCATCCACACCGAACGCTTCACCTCGCCCACACCGGATGTGCAACCAGCCGGTCAGCGCCAGGCTCCCACGCCGAGCCAGCCTGCGGAACGGAAACTCGGGGAAGTCGCCTTGACGGTGATGCTCGACGGCAAACCCCATGCACTCCGGATGCGCAAGGACGAGCACGTGCTCGACGCCGCGCTCAACGCCGGGCTCGATCTGCCCTGGTCGTGCAAAGGCGGCGTGTGCTGCACCTGCCGAGCCAAGGTGATGGACGGACAGGTCACCATGGACAAGAACTTCACACTGGAGCCTTGGGAAACCGAGAAGGGTTTCGTGCTGTCCTGCCAGGCTCGGCCGACCACCAGCACGCTGGTGGTCAGCTACGACGAGCGCTGAAGCCCTGGCGGCACAGTTGCCGCATCAGCCCACCCATCCGCGCGCATCCTCCATGACCTCCCGGCCCAACGGGGTCAACTGGGCGTGTTCACACACTGTGGCGAATCCCGCCTGGAACCGCCGCCGATCGTCTGCCGCAGCCAGCAATGCGGCCTTGTGCTCGGCATCGTTCAGACACCCGCTGCCGGCCAAACCCTCCATGGCCCAGGCCATGCGAGCGGAAACATAGGTCGCATGAACAATGCCATCCATCGGGCGCGGATCTTCCCGCAACGGTGAGGGATAGAGTTCGTCGTCGGCGTTTTCGATCAGCGCCTGCTCACGACACATACCGAACAGCACACTGTGACCGGACTCGTGCGCCAACACCTCGGCCACGGCGAGACGGTCGCGGTGATGCCGGGGGTTGAGCAGCAACAGGCCCCAGAACTGGTAATGCGACGCCCCGTCAAACTCGTAACGGGCCCCCGGCGGCGCCTGCGCCAGCAACACATCCGAGACGATGGCCGTCAGTTCCCCATGCAATGCCGGCAAGCCCTCGGCCAGCAGCTCGCGCCCCGCCCGGAGCAGAACCTCAAACGCCTGTACGTCCGCCTCGCCCAAGGGATGGAAGGCATCGGCCTCTTCGCCCAGACGTGCGTCCAGGATGGCATCCAGCGTACGCGCCTCCAGGCTGCCCCGGCCACGAACACACCATGCGCCGCCCGGATCGGGGCGAGCCGGGCAGGCCGCCAGCCGGTGCGCCACCGCCAAGGCGGGCTCGGGCTCGTCCAGCAACAGGTGCTCGGCCAACTGGAAATAGAGCCCGAAGGCCTCGGGCCCCAAAGACTGCCCCGCAGACAGGCGCTCCATGGTGGGATACAGCGCCTCCTGAAGTCCAGCAGGCCCGGCCTCAGCGAGATGGAGGAGACTGCCCAGCAGATCCGCCTGCATTCCCCGATTCAGCTGTTGGCCACGCGCAGCCGAGGGCACAAACCCCATGTCACACCTCGGCGTGCGGCACGCCCCCAGCCAACGTCGCCGGAACGCCCATCAAGCGCACATGCCGCGCTTGTCGCCCCTTTTCAGGCCCAGCAGCGGGGACGTCTTGCGACCGACCTTGAAACCCTGCTTCACCCCGCGCTTGATCCCCACCCGCAGCTGCCGTTGCTGCGCATCGTCAATGGATACCGAGACATCGGCCACACCATCCGACGGGGCCAGCCGAGCCGCGTCGAGACGGAAACCCAGCAACTTGCGGACATCCAACTTGATGTTCATCGAATACGCTCCAGTCAAAGTGTCTACACAAATGGACACACTGCCTCATAATTACATCGATGCAGGCCTCCGTCAACCGCGTCCGTCGACTGATTTACGTCACCACCCGGGACCATGCCTACACGTTTCAGGCTTGGCCGGCATTGCTGGCACCGACGGGCATCGAGGTGCAGCGGTTCTGCTATGAACAGTGGCTGCCTGCAGCCCGCACCCCCGTGGGCACCTACGTCCTGACCGACTTTGATCGTCTGTCCGTCAGCGAACTCCAGGTGGCGGGGGAATTGTTTCAGACCCTGGTGGCTGCGGGCATGACCGTGCTCAACGATCCCCGCCAGTTTCGCCCCAGAGCCTTCCTGCTCAAACAGCTCCAGCACTCAGGCATCAACACGTTTGGCTGCCACCTGCCCGCAGCCGGGGAGTGGCCGGATCGCTTTCCGGTGTTTCTCCGCACACTGGCCGGGCACCGGGGCGTGCTGTCCGAATTGCTGCACGATGGGACTGCCTGCCAGCAGGCGCTCGAAGCAGCGCTGGCGCAAGGCTTCACACTCAGTGACCTGGCCTTCATCACTTTTGCCGCCACCCCCAGCGCGACGGGGGCTTTTCAGAAACACGCGGCTTACCGCATCGGTGACCGCATCGTCCGCGCGGTCACCGTCAACCAGCGGCACTGGATGGCCAAAGTGGGGGAACTGGGTGTGGCCTCCGAAGCCCAGTACCGGGAAGAGCTGACTGAAATGGATCACTACCCGCACGCGGCGTTCGTACACCGCGTGTTCGACGCGGCCGGGTCAACCTTTGGCCGGCTGGATTTCGGTCTCACGGACGCGGGTCCGCAGGCCTATGAAATCAACACCAACCCCCATATGGGCAGTGGTGCACCCGACGAATTGATGCACCCGAATGCCGACCGGAGCGCCACCATGCAACGCATTCGCCGCGACCTGATCGAAGCGTTCGGGGCACAGGTGCCACCGCACCCCCGAGGCTGGATCCGTCTGCGCGATCAACGCAGGCCGGTGCCCCGGGTGTGAGGGCCCCGCGAAAGGCCCTCAACCCTTGACGGTGCTGCTCAGAACTTCCAGCCCAGGCCCACGCCCACCAGCACCGGATCGACCTTGAACTTGCCGATTTCGGCGCCACCGGCGGAGACCTTGGTGCCGATGTTGACCTTCTTCACGTCAAAGTTCAGGTACAGGGTCTGGGACAGCGGCACGTCCACCCCCACCTGCAACGCCAGGCCGGTGCTGTTGCGCTTGATGTCGACGCCTGCCGGCAGCTTGACCGAGCTGAAGCGCGTGTAGTTCAAGCCGGCACCCACATACGGCTTGAAGCTGCCGGCGTCGAAGTGGTACTGCACCGTCAGCGTCGGCGGCAGGTGTTTGAGGCTGCCGATGTCCAGCGCGCCATTGCCCGCCGACAGGGTGTGCTTCTGCGGCACGGTCAGGATCAGTTCGGCCGCCAGGTTCGGGCTCAGGAAGTAGGTGAAATCGACTTCCGGCAGCCACTTGTTGTTGACCGAAAGCGCCAGACCGGTGCTGTCCTTGTTGGCACTGTCGAGGTGCACGGCACGCGCACGCACCAGCAGGTCTCCGGACTTGAAGTCCTGCGCCATGGCGGCGCCGGCCGACAGCATCGCCAGGGCAGCGACGGCAACGATGTGCTTCTTCATCATGATGTCTTCTTCATCCTCGTCACGGGAACATTCCCGGCGGCCATTACAGAAGACCCGATGGGGCGCAACTTTGCGTCAGATCAAACCCGACCGGCGCCCCGATTCGGGGCATCGGTTTTTCTTTGCACGCTTTTGACGCACGTCAATGCTGGCGGGGAACCCGCTTTCACTCAGGCAGCAGCTGCACCCGAAACACGCCCCGGTGCCGCACCCCCAGCGCTTCGGCAGCGGCGTGGCTGAGATCGATGGCGCGGTTGCCCGTGTTCGGCCCCCGGTCGTTGATGCGCACGACCACTTCGCGCCCGGTATCGACACTGCGCACGCGCAACCAGGTGCCAAATGGCAACGTCGGGTGCGCGGCCGTGAGTTCGTCGCGGTCGAAGCGTTCTCCGCTGGCCGTGCGCCGCCCATGAAACCGGTCGCCATACCAGGAGGCCAGGACGATGGGCACCCGCCCTGGGTGCCAGTTGGTGTCGCCCAGGGCGTCCCGCTGTGTGCTGCAGCCGGCCAGCGCCGCCACGCCCAGCACCAGGAACATGCGGCGTTGCCAGCCCGGGGACGTCATGCCCGCAGTCGGCGCACGAGCTCGAGGGTCGCCGCGCTCTGGTTCATGGTGTAGAAGTGCAGGGCCGGAGCGCCCAGCGCCACCAGGCGTTCGACCAGGCTGCTGACCACGTCGAGCCCGAAGGCCTTGATGGACGCCGTGTCGTCGCCATAGGCCTGCAGCCGCAGGCGGATCCAGCGAGGAATCTCCGCACCACACGCGTCGGAAAAGCGCATCAATTGCGTGGAGCTGGTGATGGGCATGATCCCCGGCACCACCGGTACATCGGCCCCCAGCGCCCGCGCCTCGTCGACGAAACGGGCATAGGCGTCGGCACTGTAGAAATACTGGGTGATCGCGGAATCCGCGCCCGCCCTCACCTTGGCCGCATAGGCCTTGAGGTCGGCCTCGGGCGAGCGGGCCTGCGGGTGCACCTCGGGGTAGGCGGCCACTTCGATGTGGAAGTCGCGCCCGGTTTCGGCACGGATGAAAGCCACCAGATCGCTGGCGTACTGAAATTCACCACCGATGCCATAGCCGCTGGGCAGATCGCCCCGCAGCGCCACCAGCCGCCGCACGCCCATGGTCTTGAGCTGCGCGAGCTGATCGCGCACGCTGGTCTTGGTGGCGCCAATGCAGGAAAAATGCGATGCCGCGTCCACACCTTCGGTCAGGATGGCCTTCACGGTGTCGAAGGTCCCTTGCTGCGTGGAGCCGCCGGCGCCATAGGTCACCGAACAGAACTCGGGCTGGAGCGCGTACAGCTGCTGGCGCACGGCGCGCAGCTTGTCGGCGCCCTCGGGCGTCTTGGGCGGAAAGAATTCAAAACTCAGGGGCAGGCCCATACGAAAAACTCCCGGTTGCCATCACCACCGGTGATGGCGCTGTCGAAATAGTCGCGGCAGCGCAGACCGTGATCGGCACAGGCCTGGGCCATGCGCTGCTGCACTAGGGCGTAGCTGGCGGGGTTTTTCACCAGCCCCCCTTTGCCGATGTGTTCAGGCTGCAACTCGAACTGCGGCTTGACCAGCATCAGCAACCCCGGCCCGCCAGCCTTGAGCAGCGGCACCAAGGCCGGCCAGACCAGCGTCTGCGAGATGAAAGACAGATCGCCGACGATCAGATCGAACGGCGCGGCGGCCGCAGCGCCGCCAGCAGCCACCAGCTGTGGTGCGGTCAAGTCGCGCGCATTGCACTTTTCGATGCAGATCACGCGCGGATCGTTCCGCAGCGAAGGATGCAACTGGCCCTGGCCCACGTCCACCCCGACCACGTGCGCCGCACCGCGCTGCAGCAGGCCGTCGGTGAAGCCACCGCTGCTCTGCCCCACGTCGAGGCAGCGCAGGCCCGCCACGTCGATGCCGCAGTGGGTGAGTGCCGCATCGAGTTTGAGTCCGCCGCGCGAGACGAAGCGCGATTCCGCCGTGTCCAGCAGCTCCAGATCCACCGTTTCGCGCAGCTCCTCGCCGTTCTTGGTCACCGTTTTCCAGTCGCCGCCGGGCAGGCGCCAGCGCACGCCCGCCGCGATCAGCCGCTGCGCTTGCGAGCGCGATGCGGCCAGGCCACGGTCAACCAGCAACTGGTCAGCACGCATGATGGGATGAAGAGATCTGATGCCAGGGCGCAGTGGAACCGGCTTGACCGGGCCACCAGCGCCACCCCCAGGAGGGTGACACCGAAGGCCGCGCGAGGGGCGTCCTCATGCTGCGCGGGGGATCAATACCGGTACGTGTCGGGCTTGTACGGCCCTTGCACCGGCACGCCGATGTAGGCGGCCTGTTCCTTGGTCAGGGTGGTCAGCTGGGCGCCCAGCTTGGACAGTTGAAGGCGCGCGACCTTTTCATCCAGGTGCTTGGGCAGCACGTAGACCTGGCCGACCTTGTAGTCCTTGGGCTTGGTGAACAGCTCGATCTGGGCAATGGTCTGGTTCGCGAAGCTGGACGACATCACGTAGCTGGGGTGGCCGGTGCCGCAGCCCAGATTCACCAGCCGGCCCTTGGCCAGCAGGATGATGCGCTTGGCCGGCTTCTTGCCGACCTTGGGGAAGATCACGTGGTCCACCTGCGGCTTGATCTCTTCCCACTGGCAGTTCTTCTCCAGCGAGGCAACGTCGATCTCGTTGTCGAAGTGGCCGATGTTGCAGACGATGGCCTGGTCCTTCATGGCCACCATGTGCTCGTAGCGGATCACGTCCTTGTTGCCGGTGGTCGTGACGAAGATGTCGGCCTTGTCGGCGGCGTACTCCATGGTCACGACGCGGTAGCCTTCCATGGCGGCCTGCAGTGCGTTGATGGGGTCGATCTCGGTCACCCACACCTGGGCGCTGAGCGCACGCAGCGCCTGGGCCGAACCCTTGCCCACGTCGCCATAACCGCAGACCACGGCCACCTTGCCGGCAATCATCACGTCGGTCGCGCGCTTGATGCCGTCCACCAGCGACTCGCGGCAGCCGTACAGGTTGTCGAACTTGCTCTTGGTGACCGAGTCGTTGACGTTGATGGCGCGCAGCATCAGCGTGCCCTTGGCCGACATCTCGTTCAGGCGGTGCACGCCGGTGGTGGTCTCTTCGGTCACGCCGATGATGTTCTTCAGGCGGCGGCTGTACCAGGTCGGGTCCTGCTTGAGCTTGGCCTTGATGGCCGCGTGCAAGATTTTCTCTTCCTCGCTCTTGGCCTTGCCCAGCGCCTTGATGTCCTTCTCGGCCGCGGCGCCCAGGTGCATCAGCAGCGTGGCGTCGCCGCCATCGTCCAGGATCATGTTCGGGCCTTCGGTCTTCGAGCCCTTGGGGCCGAATTCGAAGATGCGGTGGGTGTAGTCCCAGTAATCGACCAGGGTCTCACCCTTGACGGCGAACACCGGCGTGCCGTTGGCCGCAATGGCGGCGGCGGCGTGGTCCTGCGTGCTGAAGATGTTGCACGAGGCCCAGCGCACTTCGGCGCCCAGCGCCTGCAGGGTTTCGATCAGCACCGCAGTCTGGATCGTCATGTGCAGCGAGCCGGTGATGCGCGCGCCCTTGAGCGGCTGCTTCTTGGCGAACTCGTCGCGGATGGCCATCAGGCCGGGCATTTCGGTCTCGGCGACCTGGATTTCCTTGCGGCCCCAGTCGGCCAGGCCGATGTCGGCAATGACGGAATCGGCGTGGGGGGCAGGCGTGCGTGCGTTCATGTGGAAGGCTCCAAAAGCGACGTTGGGCAGAAAGCCACCGACGATGGGGAACCGGACTCACCTCACTCGTGCAGTGGATGAGCGTCGTTGCGAAGAAGGGATCCGAGCCTCACGCCCCGCGGCCGGTGAACTCCACCGGTGGGGACGCTGCAACGCTCCTCGGAATGGTGGAATTCTAGCGCAGGCAGGCTTTTCAGGCATCTGCGAAACTGGCGGCCCCTTATGAACCCGACGCCGCTTTCCGACTGGCCCCTGGCCGCCCGGGCCCGCATCCAGGGCGTGCTCACCGACATCGACGACACCCTCACCACCGGGGGTGCCCTCACGCCCGACGCGGGCGCCGCGCTGCAGCGTCTGCGCCATGCCGGCCTGCCGGTGTTCGCCATCACCGGTCGCCCGGCCGGCTGGAGCGCCCCCTTCGCGCTGGCCTGGCCGGTCGATGGCATCGTGGCGGAAAACGGCGCCGTGGCCTTCTGGCGCGGCAGCGATGGGGCCCTGTGCCGCGCCTATCAGCAGGACGCGCCCACGCGGCAGCGCCACGCCCGGCGGTTGCAGGCGGTGGCCCACGCCATCCTGGCCGAGCTGCCGCATGCGCGGCTGGCGCAGGACAGTGCGGGCCGCGAAACCGACATCGCCATCGACCACAGCGAATTCGCCCACCTGATACCGGCCGACACCGCCCTCGTGCAACGCCGGATGCAGGAAGCCGGCCTGAAAGCGACCGTCAGTTCCATCCATATCAACGGCTGGATCGGCGACCACGACAAACTCAGCGGGGCACGCTGGATCGTGCGCGAGCGGCTCGGGCGCGACCTGGACGCCGAGCGCGAGTGCTGGGCCTTCATCGGCGACTCGACCAACGACGCGCCCCTGTTCGCCCACTTCAGCCAGAGCATCGGCGTGGGCAATGTCGCGCGCTTTCTGCCGGCACTCACCCACCCGCCCCGTTACCGGACCGCCGGCGAACGCGGTGCCGGTTTTGCCGAAATGGTCGATGCCCTGCTGGCCGCGCGCGGCGCCCGGAGTCCGGCATGAGCGAGCACCCGCTGCCCCCGGCCCACTCGGGCATCGCCGGCACCGGAACGTCCGCCCCGCAGGCCGGCCGGGGCCTGGTGGCCATTTTCGGCTCCACCTTCTTCGAGCTGATCGGCTACTTCATGCTCATGCCCCTGCTGCTGCTGCGGCTCAAGGGCGACGGGCTGTCGACCTCGATGGCCGGGCTGTTCGCGGCCACGGGCTGGGTCGGCATCTTCGCCATCACGCCGTTCGCCTCGGCCATCACCCAACGCCTGGGCCGGCGCCCCACGCTGTGGCTGGCCGCTGCCGTGCCCGTGGTGGCGATCGCCGGCTTCCTGGCCACCGATGCGCTCGCGGCGTGGTTCGTCTTCGAGTTCATCTCGGGGGCCGCCTCCGGTCTGCGCTGGGTGCTGGCCGAAGCGGTGGTGGCCGAATTCGCACCCCCCCGGCAGCGCGGGCGCATGGTCGGCATTTTCGAAACCATGATCGGCACCACTTTCGTCATCGGGCCGGCGCTGCTGGCCGCGGTCGGCCCCCAGAGCCCGCTGGCCTTGTGGCTGGTGCTGACCTCGGTCAGCGTGGGCCTGGTCTGGAGCCTGCTGATTCCGCGCCTGCCGGCCGCCGCCGACCAGCACTCGGCACGCGTCGGTCTGCACGGGGTGTGGCAGGCCCTGCGTGCGCACCCGCTGATCATGACCATCGGCTTCGTGGGTGGTTTTTTCGAAAGCGGCCTGACCTCTCTGCTGCCGCTCTACGGCCTGGCGCTCGGGCTGGGCGCCGCCGCAGCCGCGCTGCTGGTGTCGGCCAGCGGGCTGGGCAGCGCCCTGATGATGCTGCCCGCCGGGCTGCTGGCCGACCGCCTCAGCCACCACCCGCGCTGGCCGACACCGGGCCGGGCACGCCTGGCGCTGATGCACGGCTGCGCCCTGGTCACCCTGCTGGCCACCCTGTTCATCCCCTTCGTCGCCGGCACACCCTGGCTGGCCGCGGTCATCGCCTTCGTCTGGGGCGGCGCAGGCGGCAGCCTCTACACCCTGGCCATGATCGACATCGGCTCGCGCGAAGAGGGCATCACGCTGGTCAACAGCACCGCCGTGCTGGTGCTGGCCTACACCCTGGGCGGGGTGCTCGCTCCGGCGCTGGGTGCGGCACTGCTGGACCTGTCGCCCGTGTTCGGATTTCCGGCCCTGCTGATCGCCGTGGCGCTGCCCGGCTGGTGGTTGCTGCGGCGCGCCCGCACCTGAGGCACGGCGCAGGGACAGTCAAGGGGCGGCGGAAGCACCAGTGGGTGCCGCGGCGGGTGCACGGTCGAGCAGGCGGTCGGCCAGGCCGCCACCGACCCACATGCCGCCCAGCGTCAGCCAGGCCGTCGTGGCGAAAATCGCGCCCCCGGTCATGCCGGCGCCCACCGCGCAGCCCCCCGCCAGCATGGAGCCGAAGCCCATGAAGATCGCCCCGATGATGTAGCGCGGCATGGTGTAGGCCCCGCCGAAACCTTCGAGCTTCCAGTCGCGGCCGACCAGCGCGCCCACCAGCGATCCCAGGAACACGCCGGGCATGAGCCCGAGGCCGAATGTCCAGGGTTTGCCCGGCTCGGCCAGCACGCGCATCAGCCATTCGGCCGAAGGCCCGCTGAAGGTCAGCCCCTGGATCTGCACCGGCTCGAAAGAATGCGCCATCACCTGGTAGGTGGCCAGCCAGGCCAGCGCCACCATCAGGCCCGTGCCCAGCCCGCCGACCCACTTCCAGGCGCTCCAGCCGCTGTAGTGGGCAAAGAAGCCGGCGGTCACGAGCCAGACGGCACCGAAGACCAGCCCGTCCAGCGGCCCGGCGCCGGCCAGCGCCAGGAGGCTGCGCGACGCCCCGCCCTCCACCACCCACCAGCCGGCGATGGTTTCCCGCAACGGCGCCAGCACGCCCCCCAGAGACGCCTGCGCGACGACGGCAAAGATCAGCCCCGACAACAGCGCCCGCAGGTTGCCGTTGGCCGACAACACCAGCAGCCGGCTGGCGCAGCCGCGGGTCATGACCATGCCGAAACCGAAGATCAGCCCACCGATCAGCGCCCCCGACAGGCTGCCGCGGGCCGACAACTGGCGCGCTGTCCCCACGTCGAGCCAGCCTGCCACGATGAAGCCCTGCACCGCCACCACCGCCGCCGAAAACGCCAGCAGCCAGACGGCCAGCTTTTCACCGAAGCGGCCGTGCCAGAACTCGATCACGGCGGCGCGCAGGCAAAAGCGCGAACGCTGGGCAAAGAAGCCAAAGCCCAGCCCCACCACCAGCCCGCACAAGGCCAGCACGGCAGGCTCCCCCCAACGCTCGATCCACGCGGTGGCATCCATTTTTTCACCATTAATTCAAATATCGGCAATTACGGATGTTATGACTTTCCACCCCCCGGGATCTCAGGTGCTTCCCGGATGAGCGCCCGATTCCGCCCACGCTTGCGCCAGATCAAGGGTCGGGAATCGCCACCGTGGCCCCGCTGCCGCAGGCACAGGCGCTAAGCTGACCGGCGGGCGCACCGCTTGCCGCCCGGAAAAGGAGCGTGTTTTTGGCAATTCCCTGGCTCACTGCCCTGAAAGTGATTCCCTGGGGGGACGTGATCGAACACGCCCCCAAAGTGCTGGCCGCCGCGCGGCAACTGGTGGACCGGCAGAACAAGCGCCCGGCGCCCAGCGCGGCCGACGCCGCCACACCGATACCGGTCGCCCCCGAACCGGACGTGCTGCAACGCGAGGTGGCCGCCTTGCAGCAGGACGTGCAGCGCCTGCAGCAGACACAGGACCAGCTCACCCGCACCGTGGCCGACCTGGCGGAGCAGAACACCCGGCTGGTCGGCGCGGTGGATGTGCTGCGCCGCCGCACCCGCCTGCTGCTCGCCGTGGCGGCGGTGCTGGCGCTGGGCCTGGTCTGGCTGGGCTGGCGCTGAGCCGCGACCGGATCAGTCGGGCGCCGTGTCGGTGGTCAGCGTGGCGTCGCAGCCGCGGCCCGCTGCGATCCAGCGGCGTGCCAGCGCCTGCAGTGCGGGCGCGGCCCAGCCCCAGCGCGGCCCCAGCAGCCCTCGCGCGTCGCTGACCGCTCCACAGCGGTAGAGCGACTGCGCGTCGCTCCAGCGCAAGGCTGCGCAGGCGCCGGCACGGCGGCGCGAGATCACCTGCCCCAGCGGGCACGGCTCGGCCAGGCAGCACACGCCGCACCCGTTGCAGGCAGCCCCCTCCGGCGGCTTGGCCGGCGCAGCGGGGTGAATGTGGATGACCTGGTGCAACACGGCCAGAGGGTAGCGCAATCATTGCCTGCCGGTCCGCGTCGCCAAGGCGATGCGGGCGGCTTGCCTTCGAGGGGCTTCATGCCTATGGTGCGTTTTCCACCCCACAAAGGAGACATCACCATGAGCCTCGCCCCCCGCTTTTCCGAGCTCGTCTCGGGCTACACCTTTTTTGAAAGCCCGCGCTGGCACGACGGCCACCTGTGGCTGTCGGACTTCTACACCCACCAGGTGCTGCGCGTCGACCTGCAGGGGCGGGTGGAAAAAATCGCCGACGTGCCCCAACAGCCGTCCGGCATGGGCTGGCTGCCCGACGGGCGCCTGCTGGTGATCTCGATGCGCGACCGCCGGATTCTGCGGCGCGAGGCAGACGGCCGGCTCGTCACGCACGCCGACCTGTCCGGCATCGCGAGCGGCCACGTCAATGACATGGTGGTGGACGCGCAAGGCCGCGCCTACGTGGGCAACTTCGGCTTCGACCTGATGGGTGGCGGTACACCCCAGACCGCCAGGCTGGCCCGGGTCGACCCCGACGGTTCGGTGCATGTGGCGGCCGACGGTCTGTACTTTCCCAACGGCAGCATGATCACGCCGGACGGCCGCACCCTGATCGTCGGCGAAACCATGGGCAACCGCATCTCGGCCTTCGACATCCAGCCCGACGGCCAGTTGGGCCCGCGCCGCGATTGGGCCTCGTGGGGGCCACTGCCCCCGCTGACCGACACGCCGACCGTGCTGGGCGCGCTCAAGGCGGCGCCCGACGGCGCCACGCTGGACGCCGAGGGCGCGGTGTGGTTCGCAGATGCGGTGGGCAACCGCGTGGTGCGCATGGCCCCGGGCGGCGAGATCCTCGAAAGCCTCTCCACCGGGGCGCAGGGCGCCTTCGCCTGCACGCTGGGCGGCCCCGACGGCCGCACCCTGTTCATCTGCGTGGCACCGGACTTCCACGAGCACGCACGCCAGGCCGCCCGCGAGGCGGCGATCTGGACCACCACGGTGAGCGTGCCGGGCGCAGGCCGGCCCTGACGCCCGGGCGGGGACCGACGAGGCCCCGCCTCAGCGCGCCAGCACGGGGGCGAGCACCTTGCCGGTGTGCGTGCCCCGTTGCACCACGCCTTCGGGCGTGGTGGCCGCCACGATACGGCCGCCGCCCGAGCCACCTTCCGGCCCGAGGTCGATGATCCAGTCGGCCTCGGCCATCACGTCCAGGTCGTGCTCGATCACCACCACGCTGTGGCCGCCATCGACCAGCCGGTGCAATACGCGGATGAGTTTTTCCACGTCGGCCATGTGCAGGCCCACCGTGGGTTCGTCGAGCACATACAAGGTGTGCGGCGCCTTCTGGCCACGGCGGCCGATGTCGTCGCGCACCTTGCTGAGTTCGGTCACCAGCTTGATGCGCTGCGCCTCGCCGCCGCTCAAGGTGGGCGAGGGCTGACCCAGCGTGAGGTAGCCCAGGCCCACGTCCTTGAGCAGTTGCAGCGGGTGGCTGATGGCGGGCATGCTGGCGAAGAACTCGACCGCCTCGTCCACCGCCATCTGCAGCACGTCGCCGATGTTCTTGCCCTTCCAGGTGACGGCCAGGGTCTCGGGGTTGAAGCGCGCGCCGTGGCAGACCTCGCACGGCACCTTCACGTCGGGCAGGAAGCTCATCTCGATGGTGCGCATGCCCTGCCCTTCGCAGGCCGGGCAGCGGCCTTCGCCGGTGTTGAAACTGAAGCGCCCCGGACCGTAGCCGCGCGCCTTGGCCTCCAGCGTGTCGGCGAACAGCTTGCGCACCGTGTCCCAGAAGCCGATGTAGGTGGCTGGGCAGCTGCGCGGGGTTTTGCCGATGGGCGTCTGGTCGACTTCGAGCACGCGGTCGACGGTTTCGCTGCCCAGCAGCTTGCTGCAGCCGGCCCAGACCGGTCGTGCGCCCTCGTTGTCCCACGCCTGGCGGCCGGCAAAGGTGCTGCGCTGGCTCACCGCTGCGGCCACATTGGTCAGCAGCACGTCGCGCGCCAGCGTGGACTTGCCCGAGCCGGAAACGCCAGTCACCACCACCAGGCGCTTCAGGGGCACGGCCGCATCGAGCTTCTGCAGGTTGTGCAGGGCGGCGCCGCGCACTTCCAGCCAATTCACCCCCGCATCAGGTGCAGGCTCACCCACGATCAAGGGAGCAGGGGCTGCGCCGGGCAACGATTTGGCGGGAGCGTATGAGGCGCCCGGCGCAACCCCTGATCCCGCAGCGGGCGCAAGCACCGGACGCCGCGCCTGCAGGGGATGCTTCATCGCATACAGCAGGTAGCGTCCGGTCAACGAATCGGCGCTGGCCGACAGGTCGGCCACCGTGCCCTGCGCCACCACCCGGCCACCGCGTTTGCCCGCGCTGGGCCCGATGTCGATGATGTGGTCGGCACGGCGGATCGTGTCTTCGTCGTGCTCCACCACCACCAGCGTATTGCCCATGTCGCCCAGCTTGTGCAGGGCGTCCAGCAGGATCTGGTTGTCGCGCGGGTGCAGGCCGATGGTCGGTTCGTCGAGCACGTAACACACGCCCTGCAGGTTGCTGCCGAGCTGGGCCGCCAGGCGGATGCGCTGCGCCTCACCACCGGACAGCGTGGGCGCGCCGCGATCCAGCGTGAGGTAGGCCAAGCCGACCTCTTCCAGGAACGCCAGGCGGCTTTCGATCTCGGGCAGCAGGTCGCGCGCGATGTCGGCTTCCCTGGAGGCCAGACCGCCAGTGGCCATCATGGCTTGCACCCAGGCGCGCACCTCACTGACCGACAGGCGCGCGATGTCGGTGATCGACACGCCGCCGAAACGCACCGCCCGCGCCTGGGCATTCAGGCGCGTGCCTTCGCAGCTCGGGCAGGCCTCGTCGGTCAGGTCTTCCACCTCGGGCTCGGCGAAGCTCTGCTCGCGGCCCTTCTGGTCATCGTCGCGCACCGAATCGTCCAGCGCCTTGCGCTGTTCGCGCGAGAGCTTGACGCCCGTGCCCACACAGTCGGGGCACCAGCCGTGCTTGCTGTTGTAGGAGAACAGGCGCGGGTCCAGCTCGGGGTAACTGGTGCCGCAGACCGGGCAGGCGCGGGTGGTGGAGAACACCTCCAGCGTCCCCAGGTTCGCGGTCGACCGGCCTTCGGCCAGCGCGGGCGCCAGCCCGTCCAGGTCGGTCAGCAGGTGCAGCGTGCCCTTGCCCAGTTCCAGCGCCTTGGCCAGTTGCGTGCGCAGCCAGGCTTCGTTGGCCGGGTCGACCACACCGTCGGCCACCGGCAGTTCGATGGTGTGTTCCTTGAAGCGGTCGATGCGCGGAAACCCGGTGGTGGGCAGGAACTCGCCGTCTACCCGCAGGTGGGTGTAGCCGCGCGGGCGCGCCCAGTCGGCCAGCTCGGTGTAGACGCCCTTGCGGTTGACCACCAGCGGCGCCAGCAGACCAATGTGGCGGCCGCGGTAACGCGTGAGGATGGCCGCGGCGATGCTTTCCGGGCTCTGCGGCATCACCGCTGCGCCATCGTGCACGCAGTGCTGCGTGCCCAGCTTCACATAGAGCAGGCGCAGGAAATGCCAGACCTCGGTGGTCGTGCCCACGGTGGACTTGCGACCACCGCGCGAGAGCCGCTGCTCGATCGCCACCGTGGGCGGGATGCCGTAAACCGCGTCCACCTCGGGCCGGCCGGCGGGCTGCACGATGCTGCGCGCGTAGGCGTTGAGCGATTCGAGGTAGCGGCGCTGGCCTTCGTTGAACAGGATGTCGAAAGCCAGCGTGCTCTTGCCCGAACCGCTGACGCCGGAGATGACGTTGAACTTGCCGCGCGGGATGTCCACGCTCAGGTTCTTGAGGTTGTGTTCCTTGGCGTTGACGATGCGCACCGCGTCGCCACCCACCTGCGCGCGCCGTTTCTTCACCGCGTATGGCGCCACCCGGTCGCTGACCGTGTGCACCTTGTCCATCGCGTTGGCGTAGTCGCGCAGGGCCTTGGCGGTGTGGCTGCTGCGGTGTTCACGCACCTCTTCGGGCGGGCCTTCGGCCACCACCAGACCACCGCCGACACCGCCTTCGGGACCGAGGTCGATCAGCCAGTCGGCACTGCGGATCACGTCCAGGTTGTGCTCGATCACGATCAGCGAATGCCCCGCTTCGAGCAGCTTGCGCAGCGAACGCATGAGCTTGGCGATGTCGTCGAAGTGCAGGCCGGTGGTCGGTTCGTCGAACAGGAACAGCGTGCCCTTCTTCGCCAGCGCCTGGCGGCTGGCGGCACTGTTCCGCGCCGCTTCGGCCAGGAAGCCGGCCAGTTTGAGGCGCTGTGCCTCGCCGCCCGAGAGCGTGGGCACGGGCTGGCCCAGCTTCACGTACTCCAGCCCCACGTCGACGATGGGTTGCAGCACGCGGATGACTTCGCGGTCGGCCTTGAAGAGGTCGGCCGCCTCGCTGACTGTCAGGCCCAGCACATCGGCCACACTGAGCAGGCGGTCGCCGCGCTCGATGCGCACCTCCAGCACCTCGGGTCGGTAGCGCTTCCCGTCGCAGTCCGGGCAGCGCAGGTACACGTCGCTGAGGAACTGCATCTCGACGTGCTCGAAGCCCGAACCGCCGCAGGTCGGGCAGCGCCCGTCGCCGCTGTTGAAGCTGAACTTGGCCGGCGTGTAGCCGCGCTGGCGCGACAGCGGCGCGTCGGCGAACAGCGCGCGGATCGCGTCCCAGGCGCCGACATAGCTGACCGGGTTGGAGCGCGCGGTCTTGCCGATGGGCGACTGGTCGACGTACACCACTTCGCTCAAGAAGTCGGCACCGAGCAGGCGGTCGTGCGCACCGGGCGATTCGGTCGCCTTGCCGAAGTGGCGCAGCAGCGCGGGCGCCAGCACGTCCTGGATCAGCGTGGACTTGCCCGAGCCCGACACGCCGGTGACCACGGTCAGGCGCTGCAGCGGGAACTCGACATAGAGGTTCTGCAGGTTGTGTTCGCGCGCGCCTTCGAGGATCAGGCGCGGCGTGCTGTCGGTGACCATGCGCTTGAAGCCCATGCCCACGGTCTTGCGCGCGCCCAGGTAGGCGCCGGTCAGAGTGTCGGCGCTGCGAATGGCTTCGGGTGTGCCGTCGAACACGATCTGCCCGCCGCGCTCGCCGGGGCCGGGCCCCATGTCGATCAGGCGGTCGGCGGCCAGCATCACGGCCGGGTCGTGCTCCACCACCACCAGGGTGTTGCCGGCGTCGCGCAGGCGCAGCATGGCGTCGTTGATGCGCGCCATGTCGCGCGGGTGCAGGCCGATGCTGGGTTCGTCGAGCACGAACAGCGTGTTGACCAGCGAGGTGCCGAGCGCGGTGGTGAGGTTGATGCGCTGCACTTCGCCGCCAGAAAGCGTGCGGCTCTGGCGGTCCAGCGTGAGGTAGCCGATGCCGACTTCGCACAGGTAGCGCAGGCGGGTGTTGATCTCTTCGAACAGCAGCTTCAGGGCTTGTTGTTCGCCACTGCCTTTGGCGCTCGCTGCATCGTCGCGAGGGGTAGGGGCTGCGTCGTCAGTCGCACGCTCGGATTCCTCCTTCGCCCCTACCCCTCGCGACGATGCGGGTGTGGGCGTGCGAGATAGATCGACCGCGCTGGCTTCTTCCGTTGGCGTGCCCTGGTTCGGCGATGCGGGTGGGTGGGCGGAGTGTCCGGGGAAGGCATCGGAGCCTGCGACTGACGCCACCGGGCGCTCCGCCCGCCCACCGGCAGCGCCTGCGAGAGAAGTGGACAGATCGGCGAAGAACCGCCGCAGATCCGACAAAGGCATCAGCATCAGGTCGTGCAGGCACAGACCGGGCAGCGCTTCGAGCTGCGCGCGCGACCACTTCACGCCGGTGGGCAAGTAGCGCTTTTCAGCCGGCAGCACCGCGTCGGCCTGCGCCTTCGTGCCGATGCGCCACAGAAGGCTGTCGGTCTTGAGGCGCGCGCCCCCGCAGGAAGGGCATTCGGTGTAGCTGCGGTACTTCGACAGCAGCACCCGGATGTGCATCTTGTAGGCCTTGCTCTCCAGGTACTCGAAGAAGCGCGCGATGCCGTACCAGTGCTGGTTCCACTTGCCGTTCCAGTTCGGCGACCCGGCCTTCACCCAATGCTGCTGCTCGGGCGTCAGCTTGTTCCAGGGCGTGTCGCGCGGAATGCCCGCCGCCTCGGCGTGTTTCATCAGATCGTCCTGGCACTCCTTCCAGGCCGGGGTCTGGAACACCTTGACCGCACCGTTGCGCAGCGTGAGCTTTTCGTCCGGGATCACCAGGCCGTAATCGACGCCAATGACGCGGCCGAAGCCCCGGCAGGTTTCGCAGGCGCCCACGGCGGAATTGAAGGAAAAGGCCGAAGGCGTGGGCTCGGTGTAGCGGATGTCGCTTTCCGGGCAGTGCAGGCCGGTCGAGAATTTCCAGATGTCGGGCGGCCCGGCGTCGGGTCGTCCCTCTTCCTTCAGCACATAGACCATCAGCTTGCCGGCCCCGCGCTTGAGGCCGGCCTCGATGGCTTCCATCACCCGCGCCGGTTCGGCGTTGCCCAGGCGGAAGCGGTCGGCCACCACGTCCAGCAACTTCACCGCCTCGATCACCGGCTTGGCCTTCTTGCCCTTGGCGGGCGCCTCTTCCTGGGCTTCGCGCTGCACGGTGCGCTCGGCCTGCACCCGGGTGTAGCCGCTGGCCGAGAGCCACTGCGCCACCTCTTCCGGCGTGGTGCTGGCAGGCAGCTCGACCGGGAAAGTCACCACGAGGCGCGGATCGCCCTGCTCCGCCGAGCGGCGCTGCAGCTCCGCAAAGATCGTCTCCGGCGAATCGTGCCGCACCGGCAGCGCGGTCTCGCGATCGAACAGGCTCGCGCCGCGCGCGAACAGCAGCTTGAGGTGGTCGTTCAGCTCGGTCATGGTGCCGACCGTGGAACGCGAAGACCGCACCGGGTTGGTCTGGTCGATGGCGATGGCCGGCGGCACGCCCTCCACCTTGTCCACCGCCGGCTTGTCCATGCGGTCCAGGAACTGGCGCGCGTAGGCGCTGAAGGTTTCGACGTAGCGGCGCTGGCCTTCGGCGAACAGGGTATCGAACACCAGGCTGGACTTGCCCGACCCGCTCGGGCCCGTGACCACCGTCAGCTCGCCCGTGTAGATGTCGAGGTCCAGGTTCTTGAGGTTGTGCTGGCGCGCGCCGCGGATGCGGATCAGGCCCTGGTGGTCATCCGCCCCGGTGGCTTCGGGTGGGGTGATGGCGGAGAAATCGGGGGTAATGTCGTCGGACATGCAGGGGCTCCGTGTCGGGAGGCAAACATTCTAGGAGCGCCGGGCGTCGGACCGCGCCCGCCCTACGTCATTCCCACAATCGCGGCGCTGGTGGCGCCGATAGACTCCGCCCATCCATTCTCGGGAGGTTCCATGTTCCGTTCACCGAAAGCCGGTTTTTCGTGCGCAGGCGTCTGGGCACTGGCCTTGAGCGCCCTGTTGTCCAGCCCGGCCTGGGCACAGCTGCGCATCGGCATGCCCTCGGGTTTCACCGGGTCGGTGGCCGCTGGCGTCAAGGAAAACGCCGAAGGCGCCCGGCTGTACCTGAACGCGGTCAACGCCCGTGGTGGCGTGCATGGCGAACGCATCGAGCTCATCACCGTGGACGACCAGTTCGACCCGAAAACGACGGTGGAAGTGGCCACCCGGCTCATCAACGAACAAAAAGTGCTAGCGCTGTTCCTGAACCGGGGCACGCCCCATGCGCAGGCCCTGCTGCCGCTGCTGACCGAAGCCCGGGTGCCGCTGGTGGGCCCCAGCACCGGCGCCATGGTGCTGCACGAGCCTGTGCACCCGTGGGTGTTCAACGTGCGCGCCACCTACCAGCGCGAGGCGGCCCGTGCCATCGAGCACCTGGCCCGCATCGGCATGGCCCGCATCGCTGTGCTGCAGACCGACGACACTTTCGGGGCCGACGCCTACGCCGGCGCCGCCAGGGGCTTTGCCCAGGCCAAGCTGGAGCCAGCGCTGCTGGCCAAGTTTCCCCGGGAAAAGCCCGACTTCACCCCGCTGGCCCGGCAGGTCGCGGCCCTGCAGGCGCAGGCGGTGCTGATCATTGCCTCGGCCGGCAACACGGCCGAAGCGGTCAAGGCCATCCGCGCGGCGGGTTCGCTGGCCCAGGTGGTCACCCTGTCCAACAACGCCAGCGACGGTTTCGTCAAACTGCTCGGCCCCCACGCCCGCGGGGTCATCGTGACGCAGGTGTTTCCGAACGAGCGCTCGATGACGTCACCGCTGATCCGCGAAGCGATGGATCTGGCCAAGGCCCAGAACCTGCCCGGCGTGTCGCCCGCGATGATGGAAGGCTTTGCCGCCGCCAAGGTGCTGGTGGAGGGCCTGCGCCGCGCTGGCCCCAAGCCCAGCCCCGAAGGCCTGCGCGATGCGCTGGAGGCCACCCGGGGCTTCAACCTCGGGGGCCTGAGCATCAGCTACAGCCCCACGAGCCACACCGGTCTGGACTTCGCCGACCTGTCGATCATCGACGGCTCGGGCAAGTTCCGGCGCTGAAAAAGGTGGGGCCATCGCCATCGCCCCGCCGCTGACGCGGGTCGCGAGGGCGATCCGTCAGCCCTTGACGATGAGCACCGGCATCTTGGCGTAGGTCAGCACCTTCTGCGCCACGCTGCCCAGGATCAGGGCCTTGACGCCCTGGCGCCCGTGCGAGGCCATGACGATGAGGTCGCAGCCTTCGGCCTGGGCCGTTTCGATGATGCCTTCGTACACCACGTTGCGTTCGATGGTGTCGCCGGCGAAGGGCACGCCGTCGGCCTTGCACACGGCGGCCAGCGCATCCAGCGCCTGGCCGGCTGCGGCCTTGGCTTCCGCCAGATAGGCCTGCAGACCGGCCGCTGCCGCGTCGCCGATGCCGATGTAGGGGAAGGGATCGATGACATAGACACCCACCACCTGGGCACCCTGGCTCTTGGCCAGCTGGACCGCTGTGGTGGCGGCCGCCGATGCCAGTTCCGAACCGTCGGTGGGCACAAGGATTTTCTTGAACATGGGAACAGGCCTCCTGTCGTGAAGAGCGATGAAACGGCGAACGGCCCGTGAGGACCGATGGGGCAATGGTAGCCGGGCTTCACGCGCACAGCCACTGCCGCGCCCACATCCCTTGCCCCGCATCAATCGCATTCGGCGCTGCGGCAGCACGGCATGCCGCACGGGTTGCGCTCGACTTTCAATGGGGTTAGACTGAAAAAAGCACAGGGCGCTCCGGCGCTTGTGTGCACAGGTCGAACGCCTCCTGCGCATACCGGCGCTGAGGGCTTCGGTCTTCTCGTTCAACGGCCATTGGGTCGCTTGAGTTCTTTTGTAGGTCCCCACAAGGGGGCCGACCGGCAGGCACACCGCCCTCGGGCAGTCACCCGCCGTTCGCCAGAAGCCGCTGCGCCACGCAGACCGGCTTCACCACAAACAAACCCATGGCATGACCCAGTCCGACAGGCCGACCTATACCCATTCCCTTTCCGTTCAATTTCGATCTGCCCGCCCGAGCGACGGGGCCGCAGCATGGCGCCTGGTGCGTGAGACCGGCGCGCTGGAGCTGAACTCCCCCTACTTCTACCTGCTGCTGGCGACCGATTTCGGCGACACCTGCCTGGTGGCCGAACACGACGGCCAGATGGTCGGGCTGGTCATCGGCTACCACCCACCGCGCGAGGCAGACACCGCCTTCGTGTGGCAGATCGGCGTGCTGCCCACCTACCGCGGCCAGGGGCTGGGCCTGCGGCTGCTGCAGGCCTGGCTGCAGTTGCCGGCCAACGCCCACTGCCGCTGGGTCACGGCCACCGTGGCCGAAGACAACGCAGCTTCACAGGCCGTGTTCCGCCGGCTCGCGGCCGAACACGGCACCGCCTGCTCGGTGCAGGCGCATTTCACCCCCGACCAGTTCCCGCAGGAACACCCGGCCGAACCCCTCTACCGGGTGGGGCCGATCGTGCGTGGCGTTCCTGCCTGAGCCTGAGCCACGCACGCCCGTGCGCCCGCCCTGCGGCGGGTTGCTTTGACGAGCGGGGTGTCCCCGGGGCATCCCACAAGAGAGAGTGAGACAGACCATGAATACGTTCGAGACGTACGAGTCCGAGGTCCGCGGCTACTGCCGCAACTTCCCCGCCGTGTTTGCCACGGCCAAAGGCGCCTGGATGACCGACACCACCGGCCGCCGCTACCTCGATTTCTTCAGCGGTGCCGGCGTGCTCAACTACGGCCACAACCCCGACAAGATCAAACAGGCCCTGCTGGCCTACCTGATGCGCGACGGCATCACGCACACGCTGGACATGTACAGCGAGGCCAAGGAAGCCTTCATCCGCCGCTTCCAGGACGTGATCCTGCAACCCCGTGGCCTGTCCTACAAGCTGCAGTTCCCCGGCCCGACCGGCACCAATGCGGTGGAAGCGGCGCTCAAGCTGGCGCGCAAGGTCACCGGCCGCGACCAGGTGGTGAGCTTCACCAACGCCTTCCATGGCATGACGCTCGGTTCGCTGGCGGTCACGGGCAACGGCTTCAAGCGCGCCGGCGCCGGCGTCAGCCTGAACCACACGGCCTCGGTGCCGTTCGACGGCTACCTCGGCAGCGAGGTCGACACGCTCGACTACTTCGAAGCCATGCTGGTGGACAACGGCAGCGGTATGGAACTGCCGGCAGCCGTGATCGTGGAAACGGTGCAGGCCGAAGGGGGCGTCAACGTTGCCGGCACGGCCTGGCTGCGCCGCCTGCGCGAGATCACCGCGCGCCACGGCATCGTGCTCATCGTCGACGACATCCAGGTCGGCTGCGGCCGCACCGGCCACTTCTTCAGCTTTGAGGAAGCGGGCATCGTGCCCGACATCGTCACGCTGTCCAAGTCCCTCTCGGGCTACGGCCTGCCGCTGGCGCTGGTGCTGATCAAGCCCGAGCTGGACCAGTGGACCCCCGGCGAGCACAACGGCACCTTCCGCGGCCATTGCCCCGCGTTCGTCACCGCCACCGCCGCGCTGGGCTTCTGGACCAACACCCTGCTGCAGGACGCCGTGACCAGCAAGGGCGACATGGCGGTCGAGCAGCTCATGCGCATGGTCAAGGCCCAGGGCCTGGACGCCACCGTGCGGGGCCGCGGCCTGATCCAGGGCGTGGCCTTCAGCGAACCGGGGCTGGCCTCGGCCATCTCGCAGGCCTGCTTCGAGCGCGGGCTGGTCATCGAGACGGCCGGCATCGACGACCAGGTGCTCAAGCTCCTGCCCAGCCTGACCATCAAGGAGGACGAACTGCAACACGGCCTCGACATCATCGAAACCAGCCTGCGCGCCGCCCTGAGCCGCGACCTGCGCAAAGCCGCCTGAAACCCCAAGGAGACATTGAACATGATCGTCAAACACCTCGAAGACATTCTGGGCACCGCCGCCGACGTGGACACCGAAGGCTGGACCAGCCGCCGCCTGATCTACCAGGACGCCGGCATGGGCTACTCGGTCAACGACACCATCATCAAGCCCGGCGCCGAGCTGGAGATGGAATACCGCAACCATTTCGAGACCGTCTACTGCATCGAAGGCGCGGGCGAGATCACCGACCTGGCCACCGGTCAGACCCATGCCATCCGCCCGGGCACGATCTACGCCCTCAACCAGCACGACCGCCACATCCTGCGCGCCAACAAGGGCACGCACATGCGCATGGTCTGCGTCTTCAATCCGCCGCTGACCGGCCGCGAAGTGCACGACGAAACCGGCGCCTACGCGCTGGCGGACTGAACCGAGGGAGGTCCACGCCATGAGCACCTTTACCCCGGCGCCGTCGGCGCCCACCACGCCCGACCGCTACCCGTCCCGCGTTTCGCCGCGGGCCCGCATCACGCCCCGCCTCGACCCGGTGGTCTATGGCAGCGCCGACCAGGGCCCGCTGAGCGCGCACCAGTTGCACTTCTACGAAGACAACGGCTACCTCAGCTTCGACGAACTGCTGAGCGACGACGACATCACCCGCTGCCTGAACGAGCTGGCGCGGCTGCGGGCCGATGAATCGATCAAGGAGGGCGACACCGCAGTGATCGAACCCGAGAGTCGGGAGCTGCGCTCCCTCTTTGCCGTGCACCGCAGCAGCGAGGTGCTCCGCGGGCTCTGCAACCACCCCAAGCTGGTGGCGATCGCGCGCCAGCTGCTGGGCAGCGAGGTCTACATCCACCAGTCGCGCATCAACTACAAGGGCGGCTTTCGCGGCAAGGAGTTCTACTGGCACTCCGACTTCGAGACCTGGCACATCGAAGACGGCCTGCCCGCGATGCGCACGGTCAGCTGTTCCATCAGCCTGACGCCGAACACGCCGTGCAACGGGCCGCTGATGATCATCCCCGGCTCGCACCAGCGCTATGTGTCCTGCGTCGGCGAGACGCCCGACAACCACTACAAGGCCTCGCTCAAGCGGCAGGAGGTGGGCGTCCCCGACGACGACAGCCTGACACAGCTGGTCAACGATTTCGGCATCGCCGCCCCCACCGGTCTGGCCGGGGCGGTGACCTTCTTCGACTGCAACGTGATGCACGGCTCCAACTCCAACATCACGCCGCTGCCGCGCAGCAACGTCTTCGTGGTTTTCAACAGCGTGGAGAACACGCCCGTCGCCCCCTTCTGCGGACTGCCGCCGCGCCCGGACTTCATCGCCGAGCGCACCGATTTCCGCCCCGCAGGCGGGCACTGATCCCCCCTCCCAGGAGCACACCATGTCACCCACCTCTCCCTTGCGCCGCGCCCTGCTCGCCCTGGCCGGCGCCAGCGCCCTGCTGGGCACCGGCATCGCGCACGCCGAGACCACGCTCGAACGCATCCAGAAACAGGGCTACATCCGCATCGGCTTCGCCAACGAAGCGCCCTACGCCTTCGCCACGCCCGACGGCAAGCTCAGCGGCGAATCGCCCGCGGTGTTCCGGCACGTCATGGACAAACTCGGCGTCAAGGAAGTCGACGGCGTGCTGACCGAATGGGGTTCGCTGATCCCGGGCCTGCGTGCCGGCCGCTTCGACGCCATCGTGGCCTCGATGTACATCACGCCCACCCGCTGCAAGCAGGTCATCTTCGCCAACCCGACCTACGGCATCGGTGAAGCCCTGATCGTGCAGAAGGGCAACCCCGATGGCGTCGGCAACTACGCCGACGCGGTGAGCAAGGGCAAGAAGATCGCCTTCGTGGCCGGCACCGCCGAGATCGAACACGGCAAGCTCGCCGGCATGGCGCGCGACCAGCAGGTGATCGTGCCCGACTTCGCCGCCGCCGTCGCCTCGGTCAAGTCCGGGCGCGCCTCGGCCGCCGCCTTCACGTCGCTGACCGCCCAGGACCTGGCCGCCAAGGACGAGGCCATCGAGCGCGCCGAACCCTTCACCTTCAGCCACGAAGGCAAGCTCTACAAGGGCGAGGGCTCGTTCGCCTTCCGCCAGGAAGACACCGCCCTGCGCGACGCGGTCAATGCCGAGCTGGCCAAGTTCCTGGGCACGCCGGAACACCTGGCCCTGGTCAAGCCTTTCGGCTTCGACGCGGCCAACCTGCCCGAGAAGACCGCGGCCCAGCACTGCGCCGGCGAATAAGCGGCACACCGCATGGCCGGCTCCGCGCCCCCCCACCGCCCCCAGGCCCTGCTCCTGGCCACCGGCCTGCTGGCGTTCGCCGCCGGCCTGGTGGTGGCCAGCTTTGCCGGCTTCCGCGACTTCCTGCCCGAGCTGCTGCGCGGCGCGCGGGTCACGGTCACCGTGGCGCTGGGCGGCGCGGTGGTGGCGGTGGCCGCGGCGCTGACCGCCGGCCTGCTGCGGCTGTACGGCCCGCGCCCGCTGCGCTGGCTGGCCACCGCCTACATCGAAACCTTCCGCGGCACATCGGCCCTGGTGCAACTGTTCTGGCTGTTCTTCGTGCTGCCGCACTTCGGCATCACGCTCGGCCCGATGGCCGTCGGCATCACCGCGCTGGGCCTGAACATCGGCGCCTACGGGGCCGAGGTGGTGCGCGGCGCCATCGGCGCGGTGCCCCGTGGCCAGTGGGAAGCGGCGCGGGCGCTGAACCTGAGCCAGGCCCAGACGCTGCGCCGCATCGTGCTGCCACAGGCCCTGGTGGCGATGATCCCGCCCTGGGGCAATTTGCTGATCGAGCTGCTCAAGGCGACCTCGCTGGTCTCGCTCATCACGCTCGCCGATCTCTCGTTCAAGGCGCAGCAGATCAACCAGAACACCTTGCGCACGGCCGAAGTGTTCGGCCTGGTCCTGCTCATGTACCTCGCCCTCTCGACCCTGATCACCCTGGGCATGCGCGCGCTGGAGCGCCGGGCGGCGCGTGGGCTGCGCCGCGGGAGAGCCGCATGACCCCGATCTGGGACGGGGGCTACGCGCGCGAGATCCTGCCCATCCTGGCCGAAGCCTCGCTGATCACGGTGCAGGCCACGCTCATGGGCTTCGCCCTGGCGCTGGTGCTGGGCCTGCTGTTCGCCGCCGGCCGCCTGTACGGCCCGCCGGGGTTGCGGCTGGCCTTCGGCGCGGTGGTGGAGTTCATCCGCTCCACGCCGCTGCTGATCCAGATCTTTTTTCTCTACTACGTCATGCCCGATTTCGGCCTGACACTCGACGCCCTGCCCACCGGCGTGCTGGCGCTGGGCCTGCACTACGGCGCCTACTGCGCCGAGGTCTACCGCGCCGGGCTGGACAACGTGCCCAAAGGGCAGTGGGAAGCGTCGATCGCGCTCAACCTCTCACCCTGGAACACCTTCCGCCGCATCATCCTGCCGCAAGCCATTCCCCCGGTGGTGCCGGCGCTGGGCAACTACCTGGTGGCCTTGTTCAAGGAGACCCCGCTGCTGTCGGTGATCGCGGTGCTGGAGCTGATGCAGACGGCCAAGATCCTGGGCTCCGAGAGCTTCCAGTACACCGAACCCATCACCCTGGTCGGCCTGTTCTTCCTGGCCTTCAGCCTGGTATCGGCCGCCCTCATCCAGCGCCTGGAGCGCCATCTGAACCGCCGGCCCGGTCGGCAACGCACCCCATGACCACCGACACCCCCGACCACGCCGCCGTCACCGCGCCCATGGTGCGTTTCGAGCGCGTCAGCAAGCGCTACGGCGAGCTCACCGTGCTCGACGGCCTGGACCTGGACATCGCGCCGCACGAGAAGGTCGCGATCATCGGGCCGTCGGGCTCGGGCAAGACCACCGTGCTGCGCATGCTCATGACGCTCGAACGCATCGACGAGGGCGTGATCTGGGTCGACGGCGAGCCACTCACCCATCGGCGGCGCGGCGAACAGCTGGTGCCGGCCGACGCTGCCCACCTGCGCCGCATGCGGGGCCACATCGGTATGGTGTTCCAGCACTTCAACCTGTTCCCGCACATGAGCGCGCTCCGGAACTGCATGGAGGCGCCGGTCACCGTGCTCGGCCTGCGTCCGGACGAGGCGCGCGAACGCGCCGGCGAGCTGCTGGCCATGGTGGGCCTGTCGGACAAGCTCGACCATTACCCGTCGCAGCTTTCGGGCGGCCAGCAGCAGCGCGTCGCGATCGCGCGTGCGCTGGCCATGCGGCCCAAGGTGATGCTGTTCGACGAAGTCACCTCGGCACTCGATCCCGAGCTGTGCGGCGAGGTGCTCAGCGTGATCCGCAGTCTGGGTGCACAGCACCAGCTGACCATGCTCATGGTCACGCACCAGATGGGCTTCGCGCGCGAATTCGCCGACCGCGTCTGTTTCTTCGACGCCGGCAAGATCGCCGAACAGGGCCCCGCGCAGGCCTTCTTTGAAAACCCGCAGAGCGAGCGCACGCGCCAGTTTCTGCGCGCGGTGATGGAAGCGGTCTGAGCCCTGGCGCCGGCGCCGCTCAGGGTCGGCGCTGCACCGCGGCGGGCAGCCGGCCCGGAGCGTCCCAGGCATCGGTGCCGAACCAGGCGCCACCGTCGAGGCAATCGCGCAGCATGGGCAGTGCGTCGAGCCCCCAGAACAGCCGCCCGCCGACCACCAGGGCCGGCACACCGAACACCCCTGCGGCCAGCGCGGCATCGGTGTTCTCGCGCAGACGCTGTTTGACCGCGTCGGTGTCCGGCGCCAGCCAGGGCCGGCCGCGCTGCGTCATGTGCTCCTGCAAACCGGCTTCGAGCGCGGCCAGGCGCTGCGGTGCCGTCGCGTCCCGCCCGCCCTGCCAGACGTGGCGAAAGAGCTGCTCGGTCACGTAGCGGCTGGTTTCGCCCGGCGCCTCATCGGTGGCGGTGGCCAGGCCCAGCCGCAGCAACGGCAAGGGGTTGAAGGGGTGTGCCGCCGGCAGGTCCAGCGCCACGCCGTGCTGCTGCGCCAGCCAGAGCACCTGGCGGTAGGTCCAGTCGCGCTTGCCGGGGATCTCGGCCGGCCCGAGCTGGCCGTTCGCCTTGAGCAGCGCCGCGAACAGCACCGGGCGGTAGCGGACCTGCACGCTCAGACCCTGCAGCGCCAGGGGCAGGCGCTCGAAGGCCAGACAGGCATAGGGCGAGATGGGGTCGTACCAGAACGTGATGTCGTGCAGGCGCGGGGCGGTGGCAGCGGTCATGTGGTGAGCTCCTGGCGGGCTTCGATCTGGGCCCAGATGGCCAGGCGCCGGGCTTCGTCCGCCTGGCCCCAACCGGCAATTTCGTCCAGCGTGCGCCAGCACCCCTGGCACCAGCCGGTGGCCGCGTCCATGCGGCAGACCCCGACACAGGGCGAGGGCACACCGGCCACCCCAGGGCGGCGGCGGGCATCGGCCAGCCGGAGCGGCGGGCGGGCGGCGTCCGCCATGTCAGGCGACCGGCGGCACGACCGTGACGTCGTGCACCGGCGCGCCGGTGAAACGCTGCAGGTCGTCCGGGGTGAGGCGGAACACGCCGTGCGGATGGCCAGCGGCGGCCCAGATGTCGGCAAAGCGGAACAGCTGGGCGTCGATCAGCGTGACCGGCGGCGTGCTGTGCGCCAGCGGCGACACCCCGCCGATGGAAAACCCGGTCTTGCCCTTGACGAATTCCGCATCGGCCCGGCCCAGCTTGCCCCCATCGGCACAGACGAGGGCCTGTACCTTCTTTTCGTCCACACGCAGGTCGCCCGAAGTGACCACCAACACGGCGGCCTCGTCGGATTTGCGCCGGAAGATGATGCTCTTGGCGATCTGCCCCAGCGCCACCCCCAGGGCGTCGGCCGCCTGCTGGGCGGTGCGGGCCGCGTCGTCCAGCATCACCGGGGCATGCGGGTGCCCGAAGGCCGCCAGCGCCGCCGCCACCCGCTGCATGCCGGCGGGCCAGGCCTCGGAAGAAACCGTGTCGTTCATGGTCGGGAATGGTAGCGGCACGGGCCCGGCGTCAGGCCATGCGCTTGACCATGAACAGGCTGGCGCCCATGGCCATGAGCACACCGCCGAACACGCGGTTCTGCGCCCGGCGCGCACGCGCCGTGGCCAGCCAGCGCTGCGCACGCGACGCCAGGAACGCGTAGCCGTGCATGACGATCACGTCGACCATGACCGTGGTCAGCAGCAGCACCAGCAATTGCATACCCAGCGAGCGCTGCGGATCGATGAACTGGGGCAGCACCGCCACCATGAAAACGATGCCCTTGGGGTTGGTCACGTTGGTGAAAAAGCCCAGCAGGAGCCGCGACCGCACCGGCGGAAGCCCGCGGGGTTCGGCCGCCGCAGCGGCGCTGGCCGGGTCCGCCCCGGCCTGGGCCGGTTCAGCGGCCGGCACCGGTGCGGCCCACTGCCGCCAGCCCAGCCAGAGCAGGTAGACCGCCCCCACCACCTTGACCACGGTGAATGCGGTGGCCGACGCCAGCAGCAGGGCCCCCACGCCCACACCGGCCACCAGCAGCACCACCGCCAAGCCCAGTTGCAGGCCCGCGATGGTGGCACTGGTGCGCCGCACGCCGTAGGCCAGCCCGTGCGTCATGGACAGCACCGCGCCGGAACCGGGCGAGAGAGCGATCACCCAGGCAGCGGCAAAGTAGGCGAGCCAGACGTGGAATTCCATGGAAAGTCAGCGGCAGAAAACGGACAGCCCGCCATGATGCCACCACCGCAGTGCGCGCGGGGCCCCTTGCCGGCTTGCCCCCACCTCTGGCTCAGCCCCGGCCCGCGAGCGGGTACAGGGCCTGGAGCACGGTGTCGGGCAGGTCCATGCCGGCTGCCGCGGTTTCGTGGCGCCGCGCCAGACGCTGGGCCCCGGGCAGCCGCACGCCGTCCTCGGCCAGCATGGCCGCGACCAGCGCTTCGATGCGCGCGTCGTAGGTGCCGTGCCCGGCCAGCGCGGCCGGGTTGATGAACAGGAACACCTGGCCCACGCGGGGCACCTCGCCTTCGGCGTCGAGCAGCGAACCGGCCTCGAAACCGAAGTGCGAGCCGGTGAGCGTGCCCACCAGCAGGTCGATCATCAGCGCCAGCAGCGTGCCCTTGAGCCCACCGGCCGGCACCATGGTGCCGGCGAGCCCGGCGCGCGGATCGGTGGTGGGCTGGCCCTCGGCATCGAGCGCCCAGCCCAGCGGGATGGATTGCCCTTCGCGCGCGGCCACCACCAGCTTGCCGCGCGCCACCGCCGACAGCGACAGGTCGATCAGCACCGGCTCGTGCCCGGGGCGCGGAAACACCGCCGCGATGGGGTTGGTGCCGAACAGGGCGCGCTTGCCGCCCCAGGCCGGCATGGCGGCCGGCGCGTTGCCCAGCACCAGCCCGACCAGCCCGGCATCCGCCACGGGCTGCAGGTGGTAGCCGGCCGCGCCGAAGTGGTGGCTGTTGCCCACCGCCACCAGCGCCACGCCCTGCTCGCGCGCCAGCGCAATGCCCAGTTCCACGGCCAGCCGGCAGGCCGGATAGGCCAGGCCCGTGCCGGCGTCGATCCACAGGGCTGCCCCCTGCGCGCGCCGGATCACGGGTTCGGCCCGGCCATCGGCGCGGCCGTTGCGCAGATGCGCGGCGTAGGCCGGGATGCGCGTCACGCCGTGCGACGCCAGGCCTTGCAGGTCGGCCTCGACCAACGCTTCGGCCGTCAGGCGGGCCATGGTGTCGTTGGCGCCAGCGCGGGCCAGTGCCTCGCGGGCGAGTTCAAACAGGTCGGAAGGGGTGATGTGGGCCAAGGGCGCTCCGTGCGGCAGTGATTCCAAGGGGCGCGATGCTAAGCCATGGGCCGGGCACCCGGCCACCAACCCCGGTGCGGGCTCAGCCCGCGCGCTTGGCCAGCAGCGCGCGCGCCACGCGCGAGCCGCTCGGGCGGCCCAGTTGCTCGCTGATGTACTGCCCGGCATCGACCAGCGCGTCGAGATCGATGCCGGTGTCGATGCCCAGGCCGTGCAGCAGGTAGACCACGTCTTCGGTGGCCACGTTGCCGGTGGCACCCTTGGCGTAGGGGCAGCCGCCCAGGCCGGCCACCGACGACTGGAAATTCCACACGCCCAGCTCCAGCGACGCCAGCGTGTTGGACAGCGCCTGCCCGTAGGTGTCGTGGAAATGCCCGCTGACCTGGTTGATGCCGAAGTGCTGCAGCGTGGCCTCGATGGCGGCCTGCACCTTGCGTGGCGTGCCCACGCCGATGGTGTCGGCCACATCGACGCGTTCGACCCCGATGCCTTTCATCAGGCCGGCAAGGTACGCGACGCGCTCGGGGGCGATGTCGCCCTCGTACGGGCAGCCCACGGTGCAGCTCATGGCCCCCCGCACCGCGATGCCGGCGGCCTTGGCCGCCGCGACCACGGGCGCGAAGCGCTCGATGCTTTCGGCGATGGAGCAGTTGATGTTGCGCTGGCTGAAGGCCTCGCTGGCCGCGCCGAACACCACGATCTCGTCGGGCTGGTCGAGCACGGCCGCCTCGTAGCCCTTGAGGTTGGGCGTGAGCACCGAGTAGCGCACCCCGGCCTGGCGGGCCATGCCCTGCATGACGGCGTGGTTGTCGGCCATCTGCGGCACCCATTTGGGCGAGACGTAGCTGGTCACCTCGATCTCTGTCAGGCCGGCCGTCTGCAGGCGCTGCACCAGCTCGATCTTGACCGCGGCCGGCACCGGCTGCTTTTCGTTCTGCAGGCCGTCGCGCGGGCCGACGTCGATGATCTGGACGCGGGAGGGGTAGCTCATGGGAAAGTCCTGGGGTTCGGGAAGGGAAGCCGGGCGCCGCCGCCGGTCATTGCAGCTTGAGCAGCTCCGCGCCTTCGGTCACCTGATCGCCGGGCGCATACAGCAGCTCGGCCACGGTGCCATCGGCCGGCGCGGCGATGGTGTGCTCCATTTTCATGGCTTCCATCACCGCCAGCGGCTGGCCCTTCTTGACCGCGTCGCCGGCCTTGACCGCGAAGCTCACCACCTTGCCCGGCATGGGCGCGGTCAGGCGCCCGCCCTCGGCCGCCGCTTCGCCCGCGTGGGCCAGCGCGTCCAGTTCCGTGATCACGGTGGCGCCGCGGTCGCCGAACACATGCACCGTCTCGTCGCGCTGCCAGGTCTGCACCGTCTGGCGCTGGCCGTCCCACTGCAGGTCCAGCCGCGTGCCGCTGTCGGCCGGCAGCGCCTGGAAGCGCAGGACCGCCGCTTCACCGCCCGCCACGGCGAGCTGCAGCGCGCCGTCGTGCAGGTAGGTCAGCTGTGCCGTCAGGGTTTCGCCCTGGTAGGCGAAATCGAAGCGGCGCCGCGCCAGGCCGAAGGGGCGCCAGCCGTCGGTGCGCGAGAAGGGGTCGGCGCCCTCACCGGCTTTTTCGTGCACCAGGGTCTGGGCCACGGCGGCGGCCACGGCCGTGTCGCGGCCGACCGGGTCCTGCTTGAACAGCACCGCGGCCTCGCGCGGGATCAGCGCGGTGTCGAGCCGGGCCTGGGCGAAGGAGCCGCTGCGCACCACGTGGCGCAGAAACTGCACGTTGGTCGCCAGGCCGATGATGCGGGTGTCGGCCAGCGCCGCGTCCAGCCGCGCCAGCGCCTGCTCGCGCGTGTCGCCGTGCACGATCAGCTTGGCCACCATGGAGTCGTAGAACGGGCTGATGGCGTCGCCCTCGCGCACGCCGTCGTCGAAACGCACGCCGGCCGCCGGGCCGGCCACGGGCGGCCGTTCGAAGCTCGCGTGCGCCGGCTTGCGGTAGACGTGCAGCTGGCCGGTGGCGGGCAGGAACTGGTTGTCGGGGTTCTCGGCGCAGATACGCGCCTCGATGGCGTGGCCGGTGATGCGCAACTGGTCCTGCGTGCACGGCAGCGGCTCGCCACTGGCCACGCGCAGTTGCCACTCGACCAGATCGAGCCCGGTGATGGCTTCGGTCACCGGGTGCTCCACCTGCAGGCGGGTGTTCATTTCCATGAAGTAGAACTTCATCTGCTCGGGGTGCTCGTAGCCGCCGGGCTGCTCGACGATGAATTCCACCGTGCCGGCGCCCACATAGTTCACCGCCTTGGCCGCGGCCACCGCCGCTGCGCCCATCTGCTGGCGCAGCGCGGGCGTCATGCCGGGTGCGGGCGCTTCTTCCAGCACCTTCTGGTGGCGCCGCTGCACCGAGCAGTCGCGCTCGAACAGGTAGACGCAGTTGCCATGCGTGTCGCCGAACACCTGGATCTCGATGTGGCGCGGGCGCTGCACGTACTTCTCGATCAGCACCGCGTCGCTGCCGAAGCTGTTGATGGCCTCGCGCTTGCAGCTCGCCAGTGCGGCCGCGAAATCATCCGCCTTCTCCACTGCGCGCATGCCCTTGCCCCCGCCGCCCGCGCTGGCCTTGATCAGCACCGGGTAGCCGATGCGGTCGGCCTCGCGCTGCAGCAGCGCCGGGTCCTGGTCTTCGCCGTGGTAGCCCGGCACCAGCGGCACGCCGGCCTGCTCCATCAGGCGTTTGGATTCGGCCTTCAGGCCCATGGCCTGGATCGCCGACGAGGGCGGGCCGATGAAGACCAGCCCCGCTTTCGCGCAGGCGTCGGCAAAGGCCTCGTTCTCGCTCAGGAAACCGTAGCCGGGGTGGATGGCCTGGGCGCCCGTGGCCTGCGCGGCCTCGATGATGCGTTCCCATTGCAGGTAGCTCTGCTTGGGCGCGCTGCCGCCGATGTGCACCGCCTCGTCGCAGGCGGCCACGTGCTTGGCACTGGCGTCGGCATCGGAATACACAGCCACGGTGCGCACGCCCAGGCGGCGGGCGGTGGCGGCGACACGGCAGGCGATTTCGCCGCGGTTGGCGATCAGGATCTTCTGGAACATGTGATTTCCTTACCCGGAAGCGGGCGGTGTTGGTTCAAGACAAGGATGTGTTCAACACCTCGTCGAGCAGCGTTTCGAAGTGTTGAACTACTCCACTCATGTGCTCGCGCACTTCTGCGTTCTGCGTCAATGCGACCCCAAAACGCGAATAAAAGGCCTTTTGCCCTGCGAGCCAAACATGACTCCACGCTTTGTCTTTTTGGGCGGTGGTCCAGGGAGTGGATGTCGGTGCCAAACAGGTTTCCCATGCATTTGCACAGAACGAGGCTGCGTCGCCCACATTGGCATATCTACGCACCAAGGTCTCCAGCGCCCCGACCGAATCTGGATCGGGCAGCACACGCTGCAGATAGGCGAAGCGATGTTGTTGCGCGATGGTGGGGAGCTCGCGAAGGAGCGCAAGGTCCGAGGCACCCTGCTCTTCAGCATCCAGCACCACGGCAACCAGTTGAACATCAGACCCACCAGACAAGAAACGAAGGTCGCCAAGCAAGATTGGCAAATTTGAGCGCCCTTTGGCATCAAGGAGCTCCACGTCTCCCTCGCCCAACCCGCGCTGCTCACGAATCCAGCCCAATATTTCGAACTCATCGCGCCCTTCGCACACGATCACGCGAGAGGACTGCAAAGGGCGGTCGGCGGTTTTCTGCAACTTGAAGGCCATCTCAACGAACCTCCCGCTCTTCGGCCATGAGCCGCAGCATACGTTCGCCGTCGATGCAAACCGCCTTCACGTCGTCTTCGTGCCGCTCCAGGCGAATGACCTGAAACATCTCAGGAGAATCTTCAAACTCTTCACATGCGGCGCGCAGACAATCCCAGCTGTGCGTGGTGATCAGAGACTGGACTTGACGCTCTAGGGCGACGGTCTTTATCCCTTTAAACAGGGTGGGCAGCGCGCTGTAGTGGATACCATTTTCTATTTCATCGATCAATGCGATTTCGGATTCAGAGACCAGCAATTCGGAGAATAAGTACACCAAACGGCTAAAGCCATGTCCCAAATGACTAAGAGGCAGGGCTTGTGGAAGGCCATCAAGCTCGGCATAGACACGCTGCTCCCCATCGGGAGCAATTGCATCCAGACTTTCTAGTCGAGGATCCACTGCTCGAAGCAGGGTCAAAAGCGCTTTTTTTCTTCTTGCAAGAATAACTTTTCCGAAAATCTCGACCAAGCGCATTTGTCCGGGCAAATAAAATGGGATTGCTGTACAGCGCCAACGATCAGACCCCCCAATAAACCAACCTTGAATGGCCTCCTTCAGCACTTTGGATTTCTCTCCGTAGAGAACGCCGCCAACCATAGATATAGGAAACGACGAGTGATCACGTCCTCTTGCCCCCAACGCCAAGCCGCGCCGATCACCAGAAAGTACGCACACGAACATTTGGGGATCAAGGAACGCCGTGTCGTACCTGCTCGTGTCCGCGCCTTCATTTGGTCGAAAAGCAGGCCCTGAATCGTGCGGCTTAAGCAACGCGGCAGCGTACACGGCCTCCAGCAGACTGGTCTTCCCTACGTTCTGCCCTCCAATGATCAGATTGACCATCCGAAACGGACCAATTGAGGTCTTCTTGAACCCTTTGAAGTTCTGGATCAGGACTGACTCAAGCATGTGTGTTCTCCAAGACGGAATCAGCCTGCGACTCTAGCCGAGCCCACAAACCAGTTGCGCAGGCGACGGAACGCCGCGCGCAGGAAGGTGAACAGCATCCAGGTGACGATCCACATCAGCACCAGGACGATGAGCAGCAGCACGCCGAAGAGCAACGGGTGGTGGGTGGCGAGCCAGATCGCGGCGACGACCAGCCCGTCTTCGACCAGGCTCATGCCGATGTTGGACAGGGGTTCGGGCGAGGTGTTGATGGCCGCGCGCGTGGTGGTCTTGGCGGCCTGGCTGCTGGCGGCCAGGGTGCCGCCCATCAGCGCCGCCACCAGCGCCATGGTGGTGTTGTCGGCGCCGAACACGCCCGCCGCCAGCGCGGCGCCGGCGGGCACGCGGATCACGCTGTTGACGATGTCCCACAGCGAATCCAGGCCGGGAATCTTGTCGGCGAAGAACTCCACGAACAGCAGCGCGCCGCTGGCCGCGAGCACGAGCGGGTGCTGCAGCACCTGCAGGCCCTCGGGCAACGGCATCCAGCCCACCGCGCCCAGGGCGCCCACCAGGAACACCACCGCATAGAGCCGGAAGCCGCTGACCCAGCCCAGCGCCGCAGCGAGCGCAAGCAGGCTGGGCATGTCCAGGTGGCTGGCGGCCGCCCCGACACCGTCGGCCACCTGGCCGCCGGCCTGGGTGCTCCAGCCCGCGATCCATGCCATCAAGCCGTTCCAGATGCTGTCCATACGCTGACCTCCTGTGAATGAAGGATCAGATTACCCCGCCAGCCAGGCCGGTTTGCGCTTTTGCAGAAACGAAGCCACGCCTTCGCGACCTTGTTCACTCGCGCGGATGTCGGCGATGCCTTCCACCGTCGCGGCGATCAGCGGGGCATCGATGGCGCGCCCGGCCACGTCCTGCACCAGCTTCTTGCAGGCCCGCACGGCGGCCGGGCTGGCGCTGACCAGCGCGGCCGCGAGTTCGGCCACCTTGGCCGCCAGCGCGTCGGCTTCGACCAGCTCGTGCACGAAGCCGATGCGGTGCGCCTCTTCGGCGCTGAAACGCTCGGCCGTGAGGAAGTAGCGGTGCGCCGCGCGCGCGCCCATGGCGCGGATGACGTAGGGGCTGATGGTGGCCGGGATCAGGCCCAGCTTCACCTCGCTCAGGCAGTAGGTGGCGGTGCGCACGCTCACCGCCATGTCGCAGGCCGCGACCAGGCCCATGCCGCCCGCGAACACGTCGCCCTGCACCGCGGCGATGGTCGGCTGGGGGCATTCGTAGATGGCCCTCAACATGGCGGCGAGCTGGCCGGCGTCGGCGATGTTTTCGTCGCGCGTGTAGTCGGCCATGCGGCGCATCCAGTTCAGGTCGGCACCGGCGCAGAAGGCCGGACCTTCGGCGGCGAGCACCACGGCGCGCACGTCGTCCCGGGCACCGACCGTTTCAAAAGCGGCCTTGAGTTGCTGGATCACGTCGTCGTTGAAGGCGTTGCGCACCTCGGGACGTGTGAGGGTGATGCGGGCGATGCGGTCCTGCACCGCCACGGTCAAGGCTGGGGTCATCGGGAAGCTTCCTCTTGCAGCAGGTAAACCAGATCCAGCTCGGGGCTGGCATGGCCGAGCGCGGTCAGCGCGGCGGTGATCTGGCCGCGGTGGTGCGTGCCGTGGTTGAACACGTGGGCCAACGTGGCGGCAAACGGCAGGCTGGCGGCCGTGCCACGCATGGTGGTGTAGGCCAGCACGCCGTCGAAACGCTCGGCGGGCCAGGTTTCGATCAGCGGGGCCCAGCGCGCCACGCCCGCGCGCAGCGCCTGCGCCAGCGCGGCGCGATCGGTTTCCACCTCGGCGTCCAGCGCCAGTTGGGGCGACACCCCTTCGGCAAAACGCCGGAACCACAGCCTGTGTTCGCCCACCAGCAGGTGGTTGAGCGTGCCGTGGATGCTCTTGAAGAACAGGCCCACGTCCTGGCGGTAGCCGGCTTCGGGCACGGCGGCCACAGCGTCCAGCAGGCGCTGCGTGGCCCACACGTTGTAGCGCGCCAGGGTCAGGAAGTGGTGGGTCGCGTGCATGGTCGGGGGTCTCAGCGGACGGCGGGTGCGGCAAACCCCTGGGCATCCAGAAAGGCCGACACCACCGGTTGCCAGGTCGCGGGAAAACGGGTGAACAGGCTGTGCCCGTCGGCACCCTGGGGGCCGAACTGCACGAACTGCGCCGTCCCGCCAGCCTGGGTGAAGGCGGCGTGCCATTCGCGCGGCAGGCGGGCGCCGAAATAGCGGTCGTTGTCGGCGTACACCCACAGCATGGGCACACGCGCCGTGCGGCCATAGGCGGCAAACAGTTGCGCCAATTGGGCGGGCGAACACGGCTGCTCCGGATGGCGCTCCGGTGAACCCCCGCCGCCACCGGCAAAGTTGATCGCGGCGCGCACGCCCGGCGGATTCATTGCCGCCAGGGCCACCGCCGTCGCACCGCCGAACGACTGCCCCAGCACCAGCACGCGGTCCGGGTCCACGTCCGGACGCTGGCGCACGGCCTCCAGCACGGCCAGCGTCTGTTCGGCGGCCGCGGCGAACACGGCCGGATAGCGGCGCTGCGCGCAGGCGCCGGAAGCCTCCACATCCTCCCCACCCGACACGCCGTAACCAACGCGCGTGGGCACGGCGACGACAAACCCCCGGCCCACCAGGTAACGGGCGGCATCGCTGTAGCGCGCCCGGCCCAGCGCCGCCCGCCCCGACGCGCTCGGGGCGCGGCCGTGGTTGATGAGCGCGATGGGCGCCGGCCGGGGATTCGTGGTGTCGGCAAAAACGGTCACGCGGATGGGCTGGGCGACCGCCCGGCCCCAGGCGTCCTGAACCCGCACCGGCACATCGATCTGCGTCTCGACCAAGGCCGCCTGGGCGCGCCCGACCAGGGCCCACAGGGCCAGCGCGCAGCAGAGAAAGCCCAACGGACGCATGCTCACCGGCTCACATCCGGAACAGACCGAACTTGGTGTCCGGGATCGGGGCGTTCAGCGAGGCGGAGAGGCCCAGGGCGAGCACGCGGCGCGTGTCGGCCGGGTCGATCACGCCGTCGTCCCACAGGCGGGCGGTCGCGTAATAGGGGTGGCCCTGCACCTCGTACTGCTCCTTGATCGGGGCCTTGAAGGCGGCTTCTTCTTCCGCGCTCCAGCTGCCGCCCTTGCCTTCGATGCCGTCGCGCTTGACAGTGGCCAGCACGCTGGCCGCCTGCTCACCGCCCATCACGGAAATGCGCGCGTTGGGCCACATCCAGAGGAAGCGGGGCGAGTAGGCGCGGCCGCACATGCCGTAGTTGCCGGCGCCGAAACTGCCGCCGATGATCACCGTGAACTTCGGGACCGCGGCGGTCGCCACGGCCGTCACCATCTTGGCGCCGTTGCGGGCGATGCCTTCATTTTCGTACTTGCGACCGACCATGAAGCCGGTGATGTTCTGCAGGAACACCAGCGGCGTCTTGCGCTGGCAGCACAGCTCGATGAAGTGCGCGCCCTTGAGGGCCGATTCGCTGAACAGGATGCCGTTGTTGGCGATGATGCCGACCGGCATGCCTTCGATGCGCGCGAAGCCGCAGACCAGGGTGGTGCCGAAGCGCGCCTTGAACTCGTCGAACTCCGAGCCGTCGACGATGCGGGCAATGATTTCGCGCACGTCGAACGGCTTGCGCGTGTCGGTGGGAATCACGCCATACAGCTCTTCGGCCGGGTACCGCGGCGCCACCGGATCGATGGTCGTGATGGGCGGCACCTTGCGGGCATTCAGGTTCTTCACCGCCTGGCGCGCCAGCGCAATGGCGTGCAGATCGTTCTGCGCCAGGTGGTCGGCCACGCCGCTCAGGCGCGTGTGCACGTCGCCGCCGCCCAGGTCTTCGGCGCTCACCACCTCGCCGGTCGCGGCCTTCACCAGCGGCGGGCCACCCAGGAAGATCGTGCCCTGGTTCTTGACGATGATGGTCTCGTCGCTCATGGCCGGCACGTAGGCGCCGCCCGCCGTGCACGAGCCCATGACCACCGCGATCTGCGCGATGCCCTGCGCGCTCATGTTGGCCTGGTTGAAGAAGATGCGGCCGAAATGGTCGCGGTCGGGGAAGACCTCGTCCTGGTTGGGCAGGTTGGCGCCGCCCGAGTCCACCAGGTAGATGCAGGGCAGGTGGTTCTGCTGCGCCACTTCCTGCGCGCGCAGGTGCTTCTTCACCGTCAGCGGGTAGTAGGTGCCGCCCTTCACCGTGGCGTCGTTGCAGACGATCATGCAGTCCACCCCGCTGACGCGGCCGATGCCGGCGATGACGCCGGCGCAGGGCGCGTCGCCGTTGTACATGGCGTGCGCGGCCATGGGGCTGAGTTCGAGGAACGGCGTGCCCGGGTCCAGCAGCATCTGCACGCGGTCGCGCGGCAGCAGCTTGCCGCGTGCGGTGTGCTTGGCGCGGGCGGCCTCGCCGCCACCGAGTGTGGCCTTCTCGATCTGGGCCTTCAGGTCGTTCACCACGGCGCGCATGGCAGCGGCGTTGGCCTGGAAATCGGCAGAGCGGGCGTTGAGTTGGGTGTCGAGGATCGTCATATCAGGGGTCCAGCGTGCGGCGCAGGGGCCGCTGTCAGGCGGTGTGGGCTTCGGCCAGGCCCAGTTCTTCTTTCATCGCCTCGCGAATCCTGAATTTCTGGATCTTGCCGGTCACGGTCATGGGAAAGGCGTCGACGAAGCGGATGTAGCGCGGCACCTTGTAGTGCGCGATCTGGCCCTTGCAGAAGGCGCGGATGTCGTCCTCGCCCAGCACCTGGCCGGGCTTGGCGATGATCCAGGCGCACAGTTCTTCGCCGTACTTCTGGTCGGGCACGCCCACCACCTGCACGTCCTGCACCTGGGGGTGGCGGTAGAGGAATTCCTCGATCTCGCGCGGGTAGACGTTTTCGCCACCGCGGATCACCATGTCCTTGATCCGGCCGACGATGTTGACGTAGCCCTCGTCGTCCATGATGGCCAGATCGCCGGTGTGCATCCAGCCTTCGGCGTCGATGGCTTCGGCGGTGCGCGCCGGATCGTCCCAGTAGCCCTGCATCACCGAATAGCCGCGCGTGCACAGCTCGCCGCGCTCGCCCACCGGCACGGTCCGGCCGCTGTCGGGTTCGATGATCTTCACCTCCAGGTGCGGCTGCACCAGGCCCACGGTCGACACCCGCTTGTCCAGCGGGGTGTCGGTGCTGCTCTGGCAGCTCACCGGGCTGGTCTCGGTCATGCCGTAGGCGATGGTGACCTCGCCCATGTGCATCTCGGCCTGGACCCGCTTCATCACCTCGATCGGGCAGGGCGAGCCGGCCATGATGCCGGTGCGCAGGGTGGACAGGTCGAACTCCGCAAAACGCGGATGGTCCAGCTCGGCGATGAACATGGTCGGCACGCCGTGCAGGCCGGTGCACTTTTCCTGCTGCACCGCCTGCAGCACCGACAACGGCTCGAAAGCGTCGTTCGGGTACACGATACAGGCGCCGTGCGTGAGGCAGGCCAGGTTGCCCAGCACCATGCCGAAGCAGTGGTACAGCGGCACCGGAATGCACAGCCGGTCGGCCTCGCTCAGCTTCATCGCCTCGCCGATGAAGAAACCGTTGTTCAGGATGTTGCGGTGCGTGAGCGTCGCGCCCTTGGGGAAGCCCGTGGTGCCGCTGGTGAACTGGATGTTGATCGGGTCGCGCGCCGTCAGCAGCTTGGCCACCACATCCAGCCGGGGGTCGGCTGGGTCGCCGCTGCGCATCAGATCGGAGAACCGGCGGAAGCCGGGCACGTCCTCGCCCTGCCCGGCCTCGTCGATCCAGATCGCGTGCTTCAGGTGCGGCAAGCGCTCCGACTGCAAGGTGCCCGGCTGCGCGTGCGCCCATTCCGGCGCCAGCTCGCGCAGCATGCCGATGTAATCGCTGGTCTTGAAGCTGGGCATGGTCACCAGCGCCTGGCAATCCACCTTGTTGAGCGCGTATTCCACCTCGGCCGTGCGGTAGGCCGGGTTGATGTTGACCAGCACCAGCCCCGCGCGGGCGGTGGCGATCTGCATCAGCACCCATTCGGCGTTGTTGTGCGACCAGATGCCCACGCGGTCGCCCGCCTTGAGCCCCAGGCCCAGCAACGCGCTCGCCAGCCGCCGGCTCTCGGTCTGCAGCTCGCGGTAGGTGTAGCGCCGCCGCTGGTGCAGCACCACCAGCGCCTCGCGCTCGGGCACCCGTTCCACCATGGCATCGAAAAAGGCACCAATGGTCTGCTCGATCAGCGGCTGGTCGGTAGCGCCGCGGGCATGGCTTTCGCTCAGGGGGCCCATGTGCGTTGTCTCCTCAGGGTCTGTGTGGCAAGCGTGTGCCCTGGCAATGTATACCCGGCGCGCACGACCTTGAACCGGCAGCTTACCCGCGACCGCACCACCTTTGGCGTCACCATGGTTGCAAAATGCGCCACCATATCGCCCCAAAGTGCTCCACCATGCCCACCCGCCCCAGCCTGCCGCCCGCGCGCACACCCTTTGCTTTCGTGCAATGTGTGCTGACCGCCTACGAGCGCCGGCACCAGGCCGCCGACGCGGCGCTGGAAAAGGCACAAATTGCGCCAGATGCGAGAGGCCGGTGGCCGGCGCGGGTGTCCTCGCTGCAGTTCGAACGCCTGTGCGCCGCCGCGATGCAGGAGCTGGACGACGAGGCCCTGGGCTGGTTTGAGCGCCCGCTGCCCTGGGGCAGCTACGGCATGCTGGCCCGCGCCTCCATCAGCGCCCCGACCCTGCGCGTTGCCCTGCGCCGCTGGTGCCGCCACCACGGCCTGCTCACGCGCGACGTGCTGCCCGCGCTGGACGAAGCCGACGGCACCGCCTGCATCACGGTGCACGAACACCGCGACCTGGGCCCGCTGCGCGAATTCGCCCTGCTCTCGCTGATGCGCAATGTGCACGGCCTTTCATGCTGGTGGGTGGACTCGCGCATCCCGCTGCAGGCGGCCGAATTCCCGGTGCCGAAACCGGCGCACGCCGATGTCTACGACACGCTGTTTCCCGGTCCGGTGCGTTTTGGGGCCCCGCTCGCCCGGCTGCGCTTCGACGCCGCCTACCTCGACCTGCCGCTGCACCGCGACGAAACCGCGCTGGCCCAGATGCTGCGGCGCGCCCTGCCCATCATGGTGCTGCCCTACCGCCGCGACCGCCTGCTGGCCCTGCGCGTGGGCCAGCAGCTGCAGTTGCGGCCCGATCTGGGTACCGAAGCGCTCGCGGCCACCCTGTCCCTGTCCTCGCGCACCCTCCAGCGCCAACTGGCCGACGAGGGCACCTCGCTGCAGGCGCTCAAGAACGAAGCCCGGCGCGACCGCGCCATCGCCCTGCTGCAGCGCACCCAGCGCCCCATCAAGCAGATTGCCGAGGCCACAGGCTTCCGCCATGAAAAGAGCTTCATGCGCGCCTTCAAGGACTGGACCGGGCTGACGCCCGGCGAATGCCGCCTGGGCGGCTCCCCGCGCACGCCCTGAACCGCGCGCCCACGCGCACGGCCACGCCCGGCCCACCCGTTTTCCGCGCCCGTGGCCGGGCGCCCCTGCACGCGCAAGCCTGGGTGGTGCGCGCACCACCACAAGGCGCCCGCACGCCCCATTTCGGCACAAGCCGCCGCCCGATCGCGCGCCGTCCCGGGGCACCCTGCGGCGGGGCATGCCGCGCTCAGCTCCACGTCTCCCGCAGGCCACACGGTGCGTCAGAGGGCACACCCCTGGGGCAGGGCCGCCAGCCCCCGATCTGGCACAGGCATTGCTTATTTTGATCAAGAGATTTTTGGATCCAATTATCAAAACCCCAGTCATGCGGAACTTCGAACAACCCGGCCGGTCCCTGGTGCGCTCCACGCACGGCATGGCCGCCACGTCCCACCCGGCCGCCTCCCTGGCCGCCATCGACACCCTGCGGCAAGGCGGCACGGCCATGGACGCGGCCGTGGCCGCCTGCGCCGTGCAATGCGTGGTGGAACCCGGCTCGACCGGCATCGGGGGCGACTGTTTTGCCCTTTACGCCCCCCGCGGCACCGACCGCATCGTGGCCTTCGACGGCTCCGGCCGCGCGCCCATGGCCACCACGGCCGCCGCGCTGCGCGACATGGGCATGAGCAGCATTCCCCGCAGCTCCGCACACGCGATCACCGTCCCCGGCGCCGTGGACGCCTGGTGCCAGTTGCTGCGCGACCACGGCGCCCTGCCGCTGTCGCAGGTGCTGGCCCCGGCCATCGAAGCCGCCACGCAAGGCTATGTGGTGGCCGAGCGCGCCGGCACCGACTGGGCCAAGCAGGAGAAGCTGCTGGCCGGCGACGACAACGCCCAGCGCCACCTGCTGGTGCAGGGGCGCGCGCCCGCCATCGGCAGCGTGCACCGCCAGCAGGCGCTGGCCGCCACGCTGCAGGCCATCGCCGCCCAGGGGCGCGACGCCTTCTACACCGGCGCCATCGCGGGCGACATGGTCGACTACCTGCAATCGCTGGGCGGCCGGCACACGCTGCAAGACTTCGCCGCCTGCCAGGGCCACTACGTCACACCGATCAGCACCGGCTTCGCGGGGCACGAGGTGCACGAATGCCCACCCGCCGGCCAGGGCGTGATCGCGCTCATGATCCTGCGCCTGCTGCAGGACCTGCCCGCCGGGCACAACCCGCTCGACCCCGACCGGCTGTTCCGCGAACTGGAAGCCTGCCGGCTGGCGTATTCGGTGCGCGACGCGGTGATCGGCGACCCGGCCGGCGCCGCGGTGGACGTCGACTGGCTGCTGTCGGACGGTCTGATCGACGCGCTGCGCCAGCAGATCCTCGACGGCCGGGTGAACCGCGACATCCCGGCCTTCACGCCGCCCACACACAGCGACACCGTCTACATCACCGTGGTCGACAAGGACCGCAACTGCGCCAGCTTCATCAACTCGGTGTTCAGCCCGTTCGGCAGCGGCCGCGTGTCGCCGGCCAGCGGTGTGCTGTTCCACAACCGGGGGCAGAGCTTCACGCTGGCCGAAGGCCACCCCAACGCCATCGGCCCCGGCAAACGGCCCATGCACACCATCATTCCCGGCATGGTCACGCGGGATGGCCGGGTGCGTTTCTCCTTCGGCGTGATGGGCGGCCAGTACCAGGCCATGGGCCACGCCTGGTTCCTCTCCCGCGTGCTGCAGTACGGCATGGACATGCAGGCCGCCATGGCCCTGCCCCGGGTGTTCGCCAGACCGGGCGGTTGGACGGTGGAGCACGAAGGTACGCTGGCCCCGGCCACCGTCGAGGCGCTGCGCGCGCGCGGCTACGACATGGTGCCGCCCGACTGGGCCATCGGCGGCGCCCAGGCGATCGAAATCGACTGGGAGACCGGCACCCTGACCGGCGCTTCCGACCACCGAAAGGACGGCTGTGCGCTTGGATACTGATCTTCACCGGGTGGCCAACGCCCACCAGCTTTCGGCCGTGCAGGAGGCCTACGCCTTCATCGACAACCGCATCCGCAGCGGTGTCTATGCCGCCGGCCAGCGCTTGGTGGCCGACGACATCGCGGCCGAGCTGTCCATGAGCCGAATGCCCGTGCGCGAAGCCTTCCGCCGCCTGGCGGGCGACGGGGTGATCATGCTGCGCGCCAACCGCGGCGCCATCGTCACCTCGCTGGGCGAGCAGGACGTGCGCGAGGTGTTCGAGATGCGCGCAGCCCTCGAAGGCCTGGCCGCCGGCAACGCCGTGGCCCGCATCAAACCTTCGCAGATGCGCGACCTGGAGCTGCTGCTGGAGCGCATGGAGGAGGCCAACCTGGAGCACCAGACCTGGGTCACGCGCCACCGCGAATTCCACGAATACCTGACCGACCTGGCCGGCATGCCGCGGGTCAGCCGCCAGATCGCGGTGCTGCACACGGTGATCGAGCCATACATGCGCGTCTGGGTCTCGCGCGAGGTCAACTCCATGCAGTCCAAGGCGTGCCACGAGCACATCCTGGAAGCGCTGCGCACCGGGGAGCGCGAGGCCGTCGAGCAGGCCCTGCGCACGCACGTGCTGTCCACCATCCCGCCGTTCGCCGGCTGCCTGCCGCCCGGAGTCTGACCATGGCGTATTTCGAACAGCTGGTGCTCAACGGCCTGCTCATGGGGGCGATCTACGCGCTCGCGGCCGTGGCCTACACGCTGGTCTACGGCGTGGTCAAGATGGTGAACTTCGCGTTCGGCGAACTGTTCATGCTCGGCGGCTTCCTCACCGCCACGCTGATGCTCGACAAGGTCACCCTTTTTGGCACAGACATCGCCATGCCGGGCCTGGGCTTCGGCACCGCCGCGGCGCTGGCGATGGCGATGGTGGCCGCGCTGGGCGGCCTGATCGACCAGGTGGCCTACAAGCCGCTGCGCAGCGCGCCGCGGCTGGCCCCGCTGATCACCTCGATCGCGGTGTCGGTGGTGCTGCAGAGCCTGGCGCAGGCCGCCTGGGGCCCGGGCTCGATGCTCTTTCCGGCGATGCCTTTCGAACACGTGCCCGCCATCCCGCTGGGGCCGGACCTGCTGATCGAAGGCACCGAATGGGTGGTGATGCTGGCAGCGCTGCTGGCCATGCTGGGCGTGCACCTGTTCGTGCACCGCACCCCGATGGGCAGCGCCATGCGCGCAGCGGCCATCGACCCCATGGCCGCGTCGCTGGTCGGCATTCCGGTCAACCGCGTGATCGGTGCCGCGTTCATGATCGGCTCGGCCCTGGCCGCGCTGGCCGGCCTGCTCTACGCCCAGACCTTCCAGTTCACCAGCGCGACCATGGGCTTCCTGCCCGGCCTCAAGGCGCTGACCGCGGCCGTGCTGGGCGGCATCGGCAGCGTGCCCGGCGCCGCGCTCGGTGGCCTGCTGCTGGGCCTGATCGAATCGCTGGCCGCGGGCTACCTGCCCGAGGGCGCGGTCTACCAGGACGTGGTGAGCTTCGTGCTGCTGATCCTGCTGCTGCTGTTCCGACCGCAGGGCCTGCTGGGCAAAAAGGAAATGAACAGCGCCGCACCGGGCAGCCTGACCTCGGGGCGCGGCCTGCAGCCGGGCCGGGTGATGGCGGCCGTGCTGGGCGGCTTCGACCGCCTCTTCACCACCCCGGCGCTGCAGAAACCCCAGGCCCGGCTGCTCCTGCTGGGCGCGGCCATCGCGCTCGGCTTCGTGGTGCGCTCGGACTACTGGCTCGGCATCTTCGTCATGGTGCTGATCTACGGTCTGCTGGCCACCGGGCTCAACGTGGTGGTCGGTTTCGCCGGCCTGCTGGACCTGGGCTTCGTCGCGTTCTGGGCCATCGGCGCGTACTTCACCTCCATCCTCTTCATCGACGTGATCCAGCAGGGCTGGGGCCTGGACACCAGCGCCTGGTGGTGGCTGCTCTACCCCAACCTGCTGGTGGGCGGCCTGGTCGCCGGGCTGGCGGCCATGCTGATCGGCTACCCCACGCTGCGCGTGCGGGGCGACTACCTGGCCATCATGACCCTGGGCTTCGGCGAGATCATCCGCATCGTCGCCACCAACTGGGTCAGCTTCACCAACGGCCCCATGGGCCTGCGCGGGATTCCGTCGCCGCAGTGGTTCGGGTGGGTGCTCGACACCCCGCGCTCGCAGTACTTCTTTGCCCTGGCGCTGGCGGTGCTGCTGATCCTGTTCGTGAGCCGGCTGGCCCGCTCCTACGTCGGCCGCGCCTGGGTGGCGCTGCGCGAGGACGAGCACGCCGCCGAGGCGATGGGCATCTCGGGCACGCGCTACAAGCTCATGGCCTACGCCTGCTCGGGCTTCGTCGGTGGCGTGGTCGGCGTGTTCTTCGCCCACTTCATGCGCTTCATCAGCCCGGCCAATTTCACGCTGTTCGAAAACATCCTGATCCTGCTGCTGGTGGTGCTGGGCGGGCTGGGCACGCTGGCCGGCCCCTTCCTGGGCGCCGCCGTCTGGCTGCTGTTCCTGCAGCTGTCCATGCACATCCCGCTGGTCACCCAGTTCCCCGAACTGCGCTTCGCCCTGCTGGGCATCCTGCTGATCGTGCTCGTGCTCTACCGCCCCGACGGGCTGGCCGGCAAGGCGCGCAGCCGCCTGACGATGGGATGAGACCCGCCATGACAGCCCCAACCACCCTGCACCCTGCGGCCGCCCCGGTGGCCCCCGCCGCCCCCACGGAGGTGGCCCTGAAAGCACGCGGCCTGAGCGTGGTCTTCGGCGGCCTGACCGCGGTCGACGCGCTCGACCTGGACATCCGCAACCACAGCATCCACGCCATCATCGGCCCCAACGGAGCGGGCAAGACCACGGCGGTCAACGCGCTGTCCGGGTTCCAGGCCCCGACCCGCGGCCAGGTCTGGATCGGCACGGCGACCCGCCCGCGCTGGAGCGCCCACCAGATGGCGCAGGCCGGGCTCGCGCGCACGTTCCAGAACATCCGCCTGTTCGGCGGCATGACGGTGCTGGAGACGGTGCTCGTGGGTGCGCACAAGCGCTTTGGCAGCACGCTGCCGGCGCTGCTCTGGCGCTCGGCCCGCGCACGCGCCGAAGAACAGCACGAGGAAACCCGCGCCCGCGAGCTGATCCGCTTCGTCGGCCTGCCGGACACGGCCGTGCTGCAGCCCGCCTCGTCGCTGTCCTACGGCAACCAGCGCCGCGTCGAGATCGCCCGTGCGTTGATGTCCTCGCCCGCCGTGCTGCTGCTGGACGAACCGCTGGCCGGCATGAACGTGAGCGAAAAGGCCGAGGTCAGCGCACTGATCCGCGCCATCCGCCAGCAGGGCACGGCCGTGCTGCTGATCGAACACGACATGGACGTGATCCGCAGCCTGGCCGAGCGTGTCACGGTGATGCACCGGGGCCGCAAGCTCACCGAAGGCAGCGCCGCCGAGGTGCTGGCCGACCAGCGCGTGCAAGACGCCTACCTGGGGAAAGTTCAATGAGCACGCATCCGTACGAACTGCTGCGCGTGGAAGACCTGCGCGTGGCCTATGGCGAAGTCCAGGCCGTCAAGAACGCGAGCCTCACCGTCGGGGCGCACCAGATCGTGTCGCTGGTGGGCAGCAACGGCGCCGGCAAGACCACCTTGCTGCGCGCGATCTCGGGCGTGCTGCCGCTGCAGGCCGGGCGCGTGGTGTTCGGCGGGCAGGACATCACCCGCCTGCCGGTGCACGCGCGGGTCGGCATCGGCCTGGCGCATGTGCCCGAAGGCCGGCACGTGTTCGGCCCGCTCACCATCGCGGAGAACCTGCGCCTGGGCGCCTACAGCGGCACCGACAAACCGGCGATCCGCCGGCGCATGGAGGAGATGTTCGAGCTCTTCCCCATCCTGGCGGAACGCCGCAGCCAGCAGGCCGGCACCATGTCGGGCGGCGAGCAGCAGATGCTGGCCATTGCCCGCGCGCTGATGAGCCAGCCGCGCCTGCTGATCCTGGACGAACCCACCATGGGCCTGTCGCCCAAGATGATCGGCCTGGTGCTCGAAACCCTGGTGCGCATCCGCAGCCAGCAGATTCCCATCCTGCTGGTCGAGCAGAACACGGTGGAAGCCATCCGCATGGCCGACACCGTCTACGCCCTGCGTGTGGGCGAAATCGTCGCCCAGATGCCCGGCACCGGCGTGACCGAAGACGTGCTCAAGCACTTCTACCTCGGCTGAAGCCGTCCCCCCTTTCCCGTTTCCCTCGTTTCTCCGTTTTCCTCTTTTCATTCTTTAGGAGTTGGACATGCGCACCTCTGCTTCGCTTCTCGCCGCCACCGCCCTGATGGCCGCCTCGGCCTGCGCCTCGGCGCAGGACACCGTCTCGGTGGCCTTCACCGGCACGCTGACCGGCGACTTCGCTTCCTACGGCGTCACCGGCAAACAGGGCTTCGACCTCGCCATCGAGGCCTACAACGCCAAGAAAGGCCCCCAGGTGAGCGTGACCGTGGTGGACGACCACGGCAACCCGGGCGACGCCGTGCTCGCGGCCAACCGCTTCTGCTCGGACAAGAACGTCTCCGCCGTGGTGGGCTACACCTTCAGCTCCGTGGCGCTGGCTTCGATGCCCATCCTCGACAAGTGCAAGCTGCCCGTGATCGGCACCGCCGTGACCAGCCCCCAGCTCACCGGCACCAGCCCCTACTTCCGCCGCGTCGCACTGACCGACGCCACCCAGGGCAAGCTGATGGGCGAGTACGTGGCCAAGACGCTGGGCCTCAAGAACGTCTACCTGCTCTACCAGCAGGACGACTACGGTATCGGCGTGCAACAGGCGTTCAAGGCCGCCTACGAAGCCGCCGGCGGCACGCTGCTGGGCAACGACCCCTACATGCTCGGCACCAAGGACTTCCGCACCCTGCTGACCAAGGTCAAGAGCAAGCGCCCGGAGGGCATCTTCATCGCCGGCTTCTACACCGAGGCCGCCAGCCTGGTCGCCCAGGCCAAGGCCATGCGCATCAACGCCCGCATGCTGGGCAACGACGGTTCGCTCTCGCCGCAGCTGATGGCCCTGAGCAACGGCGCCGCCGAAGGCATGACCCTGTACGGCACCTTCGACCCCAGCGCGTCCGCCGACGCATCGCCGGTGGCCGCCGGGTTCGTCAAGGCCTTCACCGCCAAGTACAAGAGCGAGCCCGACAGCTGGGCCGCCCTGGGCTACGACGCCGGCCTGGCGCTGACGGCCGCCATCGACGCGGCCAAGGCCAAGGGCGGCATCGACCGCGCCAGCCTGCAGACGCAACTGGGCGCGATCAGCGGCCTGCCCGGCGCCACCGGGCAGGTGCAGTTCGAAAAATCCGGCGACCGCAACGCGTCGGTCCTGTTCTTCACGGTCAAGAACGGCAAGTTCGCACTGGCCAAGTAACCCTCACGAGACGGACATCCCCATGACCTGTGCCGCAAAAACCGACGGCCGCTGCACGCAGACCCCGCAGGCCTTCGTCTGGTCCGGCAAACCGCTGGGCCAGGCCCGCAGCGCCCCGGCCAGCTTCTACACCTCGCAGGAGGTCTTCCAGGCCGAGGTGAACCAGATTCACCTCAAACACTGGATCTTCATCGGCCGCACCGACCAAGTGGCCGAGCCCAACAGCTACCTGGCCGTGGACACGGTGGGCGGCCCCGTGCTGCTCACGCGCGACCAGAACGGCGAACTGCACGCCTTCGCCAACTACTGCCGCCACCGGGGTGCGCAACTGGTCGAAGGCTGCGGGCGCCGCCAGCGCCTGGTGTGCCCGTACCACGCCTGGGGCTTCGGCCTCGACGGCCGGCTGCTGCGCGCCCCCGGCATGGAAGACGTGCCCGGCTTCGATCTGGACAAGGAATCGCTGATCCCCATCCGCATGGCCGAATGGGCCGGCAACGTGTTCGTCAACTACGACGACAGCGCGCCCGACCTCATGACGCATCTGGGCGGCTTCCCGGCGTTGTTCGCCTCGCACAAGGTCGAAGACATGCGCTGGGTCTTCGGTGTGGAGATTCCGGCCGCCTGCAACTGGAAGATGCTGCTGGAAAACGCCATGGAGACCTACCACACCGGCATCGTGCACGCCCGCACCGTCGGTGCCCAGACCAGCATGACCTTCGACGGCGAGGAAAACTGGGCCGCGATCCAGGTGCAGTCCACCATGACCACCGCCGTGCTCGACAAGAGCGCGCCCGCACCGTTCCCGCAGATCGCGAGCCTGGACGAGCAGGCCAAGAAAGGCACCTACTTCACGCTGCTGCACCCGACCACTCAGTTCGTCTTCGCGCAGGACTGCATGTGGTGGCTGGCGGTGCGCCCGGTGGCGCCCGACCGGTCGGTGCTGAGCGTGGGCGGCTGCTTCCCCAAGGACTACGTGGCCCTGCCCAACTTCCAGGAACTGGCCCAGCCCTATTTCACCCGCTGGGAATCGGTGGCCAAGGAGGACGTCGGCATCCTGGAGCGGCAGCAGAAGGGCGTGAGCTCCGTGCTGTTCAAGCCCGGCCTGCTGTCCTCGCGCGACGACGTGGTCCACACCATGGGCGAGTGGATCCGCCAGCGCATCGGCACCGCCATCTACAACGACCCGTTCTGACGCGCGTCCGGCAGTGCCCACGCACTGCCGACCCGCCGGCGCCGCAGCCGGCGGGCCTTCGTTCCCTGTTTCTGCCGCACGCCGCCGGCCGCCCCGGGTGGCCGGCGATGCCTTGCGCCCTTTTTCCGCCTGTCTTTCCATGACCCACGCCTACCCCGACACCCGGTTGCTGATCGCCAACGAATGGGTGCCCAGCCAGACCGGCGCCACCCTGCCGGTGATCAACCCCGCCACGGGCGAAGCCATCGGCCGGGTCGCGCACGCCGCCCCGGCCGACCTCGACCGCGCGCTGGCCGCCGCCGAACGCGGCTTCGCCACCTGGCGCCGCCTCAGCGCGCACGAGCGCAGCGCCCTCATGCGGCAGGCGGCCACCCTTTTGCGCGCCGACAGCGAACGCATCGCCCACTGGCTGACGCTGGAACAGGGCAAGCCGCTGCGGGAAGCCCGCGCCGAGGTGGCTTCGGCGGCCGGCATCATCGAATGGTTCGCCGACGAGGGCCTGCGGCTCTACGGGCGCATCGTCCCGGCCCGCAGCGAGCGCATGCAGCAATGGGTGACCAAGGAGCCGGTCGGGCCCGTGGCCGCCTTCACGCCCTGGAACTTCCCCATCAACCAGATCGTCCGCAAGCTCAGCGCCGCCCTGGCCTCGGGCTGCAGCTTTCTGGTCAAGGCGGCCGAGGACACGCCGGCCTCCGCCGCCGCGCTGATCGACGCCTTCGTGCGGGCCGGCGTGCCGGAAGGCGTGGTCGGCCTGGTGTTCGGCGACCCGCAGGCCATATCGGCCTACCTGATCGCGCACCCGACCATTCGCAAGGTGTCGTTCACCGGATCGACGGCGGTCGGCAAACAGCTCGCCGCCCTCGCCGGCTCGCACATGAAGCGCGTCACCATGGAACTGGGCGGTCACGCCCCGGTGATCGTGGCCGAAGACGCCGACGTGGCCACGGCCGCCACCGTCCTGGCGGCGGCGAAATTCCGCAACGCCGGCCAGGTGTGCATTTCGCCCACACGCTTCCTGGTCCACCGGCGGATCAAGCGCGACTTCCTGGAAGCCCTGATCGCGCAGACCGAAACCCTGCGTCTGGGCGCAGGCCTGGACGAGACCACCACGCTCGGCCCCCTGGCCCACGCGCGGCGCGTGCACGCCATGGAACAGCTGGTCACCGATGCGGTGGACAAGGGCGCCCTGCTGCTCACCGGTGGGCAGCGACCCGACGGGCCCGGCTTCTTCTACGCCCCCACCCTGGTGGACGAAGTGCCGCTCGATGCGGCGCTGTTCAACCAGGAACCGTTCGGCCCGGTCGCCGGCATCCGCGGTTTCGACACGCTGGACGAGGCCATTGCCGAGGCCAATCGCCTGCCTTACGGACTGGCGGCCTACGCCTTCACCCAGTCGTTCACCACCCTTCACCGGCTGAGCCGCGACGTCCAGGCCGGCATGCTGTGGATCAACCAGGGAGCCACCCCGTCGGCCGAACTGCCCTTCGGCGGCATCCGGGATTCCGGCTACGGCAGCGAAGGGGGCCCCGAAGCGCTGGAGGCCTACCTCTCCACCAAGGCGGTGGCGGTCACGGCGCTGTAGGGCCGGCGGGGTCTGCGGCGGCGAGGTGGCGGGCCACCTCGCCCATGTGGTACATCACGCGCGCCACCGGCAGGCCGGCGAAGGCGCGGCCGTCACCGTGCTGGCAATAGCCCCAGACCGTGGCACCGGCGGCCAGGCCGGCCTGCGCGCCGGTCGCGGTGTCCTCGATCACCAGGCAGCGCGCCGGATCGACACCCAGGTGGTCGGCAGCAGCCAGGTAGACGTCGGGATGCGGCTTCGAGCGCGGCAAGTCGTGGCCGCTGAAGATGCGCTCGCCGAAATACGGTGCCATGCCGGCCATGCCGATCTGCATCACGACCTTGGGCCGGTCGGCGCCCGAAGCACAGGCGATGCGCCCGGCGGTGTGGGCGTGCGCCTCCACCACCGCGTCGAGCGCGCCGACCACCGCCTGCAGCTCGGCCATCAGGCGCTGGTTGCGCCGTGCGTAGAAAGCGCGCATCCAGTCTTCGGTCAGCGGTTGGCCGGTTTCCGCCTCGATCAGGGCCCGCTGGTCGCGCACCGCGCGGCCGATGAAATGGTGCTCGCACTCGGCGGCGCTCAGCCCCCAGCCCGCTTCGTTGAGCATCTGGCGCAGCACGCCGTTGGTGATCGGCTCGCTGTCGACCAGCACGCCATCGCAATCAAACAGAACCGCATCGAATCGCATGCCCCGATTGGAACACGCGCCCCGGCCCGAGGCGGTGCCGGTCAGCAGCGGCCAGCCGCCTTGAGCAAGGCGTTGCAGGTGCCCGAGGGCACGGGCGCCGGTGCGCCCGAGGTGCCGAAGCGCGTGCACAGAGCGTCGGAGTTCGGTGTCATGCCGAAGGTCATCGCGCGCTGAAACCCGGTCGGGGAATAGAGATAACACTTGTAGACGGCGCCGTCCTTGGTGCGGGCGACGTAGTTGATGCGACCGCCGCTCTCTTCGCTGCGGTCGGACAGGGTGAACGTGCCCACCTCGCGGCCAATGGCCATGGAGGTGCGCTGCTCAAGCCCCCCGTCGTCGATGGTGGCGGCGCAGGCCGTCAGGGCCAGGACCACGGCGAGGGCCATCGGTGTGCGGAAATTCGGTGTGGTGTGGTTCATGGGGTTTTGCCGCGATGGCGTTCAGTAGGACTGGAAGAACCGGCCTTTGCTGCCGTTGATGATCTTCATGCTCACGCCGCCATCGAGCAGCGACACGGTCATCACGGAGACGTCCGACGTGCCCTTGTCGGCGATCCAGTTGTAGTCGGCGCGGTTGTCGTAACGCGACTCGCCGTTGTTGTGGGCGTAGCCCACGAGGGACTCGACCTCGGCCAGGCTCATGCCTTTGCCGATCTTGTCGTAGGCGGCGTAAAGGGCGGCGGCATCGCCCCCCTCACCGCCGCCCGAACCCACGTCCCCTCCGCCGCCGCCACCGCCGCAGGCCGGCAACAGGGCCGGCAACAGGGCCGTCAGCATCACCATTCCGCATCCGATCAGAAATTTGCGCATCGATCACCTCGTCGTAAGAGCCCCCGGAACCCGGTGTCCGGGTTCGCTGCGGGGCGGTCAACACCATCAGTCATGGCGCGCCATTGGGCCACCGGCCCCGGTCGGCAACAACCCTACCGAAGTGGGGTGCCGCAACGCGCGCCAACACGGCGGCGGGCGGTAGGATGTCGACCACCCCACGGCGCCCCTCATGGACCATCCACCCCCCTACGCCATCGTTCTGGACGACCATCCGCTGGTCGGTCGCGGCATGGCGCAGTACCTCGGCACGGTGCTGCCGGCCCTGGAGGTGGCGGTGGCCACACAATGGCGCGATGTGCCCCTGCTGAGCGCACAACGGGGCTGCCCCCGCCTGCTGGTGGCCGATGTCTGGCTCGCCGAGGGCCCCTGCCTGGACGCCCTGGTCGCCTGGCGGCGGGGCTGCGTCGACACCCCCTGGCTGGCGGTCAGCGGCGACGACGACCCGTCCGTGATCGAGCGCGTGCGTGCGGCCGGCGCGCTGGGTTTCGTGCCCAAGAAGGCCGCCCCCGAAACCTTTGGCGCCGCGCTCAGGGCGGTGCTGGCGGGCCGGCCCTGGTTCGAGCCGGCGCCGGGCGCCGACGCCCGTGGCAGCGTGCCACACCAATGGACCATCGCGCCCCGGGAGCTGGGGCTCACACCGCGCCAGGGCGAGATCCTCGCGCTGGTGCTGCGCGGGCTGCCCAACAAGCGCATCGCCTCGCAGCTCGACATCTCGGAAAGCACCGTCAAGGAACACGTGACGGGCATCCTCGAACGGCTGGGCGTGCGCAGCCGGGTCGAAGCCATCACCCTGCTGCGCGGCCGGCGGCTGGAGCTGTCCTGATGCCCGCCTTCCGGTCCCTGCTGCTGGCCGGGATCCTGTGCCTGCAGGGTGCCCTCCCCGCCATGGCCCAGGCGCCGAACCCGGACCTGGCCGAACTCGACCGGCTGCAGACCCTGGTGCAACGCAACAGCGCCGAAGCCCTGCAGGCGCTGCAAGCCGAAGCGCCGCGCTTCGCCAGCGCGGCCGATGCCGATACCCGGCGCACCTACCTGGCGGCGCTGACGGACGCCGCCTTCGAGACCGGACAGGCCGCGGTGGTGACCCAGGCCATTGCGCAACTGAAGGCGCTGGCAGCCGCACAGCACGACGTTTCCGCCCACGTGCTGGCCGTCGCTTTCGAAGCCCGGCAACTGGCCATCGCGGGCAAAACGCGCGCCGGGCTGGACGCCCTGGCGCGCGAAACCGCCGCCGCCGAGCAGGCCACCGACCCCTGGGTGCGCTGGCTCTACCACCTGACGCTGGGCGTCCTCCACAGCGGCAACGGCCAGTTCGAAACGGCACTGCCCCACATGCTGCGCAGCCTGGAGCTTTCGCGCACGCTGCCGCGCCAGGCGGCCACGGCCGAACTGCGCTCGCTCACCCACCTGGAGCAGCTCCACTTCGACATGAAGAACCCGGAGCGCGCGCTGCAGACCATCCGCGAAACGCTGCCGCTGGCCGAGCGTCTGGGCGCCCGGCAGGCGCAGGGCTGGCTGCACCTGCACCGGGGCAACGTGGCCAACGTGCAGGGCGACCTGGGCACCGCCATGTCCGCCTACCGGCAGGCGCTCGCCATCGCCCGGGACGGCGGGCTGGCCGGGCTGCGGGCGACAGCGCTGAACAACCTGGGCGACATCCTGCTGCAGCGCAAGGCCTATGCCGAGGTCGAACCCCTGATGCGCGAGGCCATGGCCGCCTACCGCGACGCGCACGAGCTGAGCGGGGTCGCCCTGGCGCAAGCCAACCTCGGTTTCTCGCTGATGGGCCAGGGCCGCATCGCGGCCGGTGTGCAGGAAGTGGAAGCCAGCATCCGGTTCATGCGCGAAGCCGGCGCCCAGCCGATGGAAGAGCAGTTGCTCGCCGAGCTTTCGCGCATGTACGAGCAGGCCGGCCTGTACCGCGAAGCCATCGACACCACCCGCCAGCAGCAAGCGCTGGCCAGGGACCTGTTCCACACCGAGCGCGACCAGGCCGTGGCCGCGCTGCAGGAACGCTTCAACAGCGCCGAGCGCCAGCGCCAGATCGAGCAGCTCGCCCAGGCCAACCGGGTCCAGGACGCCGAATTGCGCGTGCGGCGCCTGCAGCAAATCGGCCTGGCCGCCACGGTGGCGCTGGCCCTGCTGGCGGCCGGCATCAGCTTCTGGCAGTACCGGCGCACCCGCGCGGCCAATGCGGCGCTGGCCGCCGCCCGGCACCAGGCCGAAGGCGCGCTGGCCGAAAAGAACCTGTTCCTGGCGACCGCCAGCCACGACCTGCGCCAGCCGGTGCACGCCATGTCGCTGATGGTGGAAGCGATCGGCCTGCGCAACAGCGACCCGGTGCTGCGCCCCCTGGTGGCCGACCTGCGCACCAGCATGCAGGCCATGAGCCAGCTGTTCAACGCGCTGCTGGACCTCTCGCGCCTGGAGTCGGGCCAGCCGGTGGGCACCCAGGGCGCGGTGGACCTGAACGCGCTGCTCGCAGACGTGGTGCGCCTGTTCCGCGAGCAGGCCAGCCTCGGCGGTCTGGCCCTGCGGCTGCGCCTGCCGCGTGGCGGCGCCACCGTGTGGGCCGAACCCGTGCTGCTGCGCCAGGCGCTGACCAACCTGGTGCAGAACGCGATCCGCTACACCCCGCAGGGCAAGGTGCTGGTGAGCGTGCGAGCACGCGGAGGCGACTGGCTGGTCGAGGTGCGAGACACCGGCATCGGCATCGCCGTGGCCGAGCAGGACCGGGTGTTCAGCCCCTACTACCGGGGGGAGCGGGCAGACCAAATGGCCGACGCGGGACACGGCCTGGGGCTGGCGGTGGTGGCCCGCTGCGCCGAACAGATGGGCGCCACCTATGGCCTGCAATCGCGGGCCGGCCGGGGCTCGTGCTTCTGGCTGCGGCTGCCGGCCCACGCCACCCCGGCAGCGGTCGCGCCCGCCGGGCCCGTTGCCATGCAGGCGATCACGGCCGATCCGCTGCGAGGCCGCTGCCTGGTGCTGGACGACGACCCGCACGTGCTCAAGGCCTGGCGCGCCATGCTCGACGCCTGGGGCGTGACCGCGGCGTATGCGAGCACCGGGGCGCAGGCCCATGCCCGGCTGGATGCGGGTTTTGAGCCGGACGCGATCTTCTGCGACCAGCGACTGGGGCCGGGCGACAGCGGCTTCACCGTGCTGCGCCAGTTGCTGGCCCGCTGTCCGCAGGCCAGCGGCGCCATGGTCAGCGGGGAGTTGCAGTCGGCCGAACTGTCGCAGGCGGAGGACGAGGGCTACCTGGTGCTGCGCAAGCCGCTGGACCCGGCCGCACTGCGGCCCCTGCTGGAGACCTGGCTGGCCCGGCAGCCGGCGCACACGGCCACGCCGTGACCCGCCTTCCTGCCCCCCTCAGGCCAGGTCCCCGTCCACGTACCACCAGCGCCCGCCCTCGCGCACGAAACGGCTGGTTTCGTGCAGGCGCTGGCCGCGGCCGGCCACCCGCGAACGCGCCACGAACTGGACCTCGGCATGGTCCGCGTCGACCATCCGGTGCGCTCTCACGTCCAGCCCCAGCCACTTCACACCCGGCTCCAGCGCCAGATCGGCCGGCCGGGTGCTGGCGTGCCAGCTCTCGCTCAGATAGGCCACGCGCTCCAGCACGAAGGCGCTGTAGCGCGAGCGCATGAGGCTTTCGGCGTCGGGGGCAGGATCACCGGCCTCCAGGAAACGCCCGCAGCAGGCATCGAAGGCGAAGGGCCGGCCGCGCGCATCGGCACGGCCGCAAGGGCAGAGAGCAGGCAGCATGAAAAAAGAAAACCCGTCGGTGCACACACCGGATGGCGTGCAGACCATGGGCCTATCGTAGCGGCAACAGGCAGCCCGGCGCGCCGGGTGCTACGGTCTGGAGCTGGATGCCGGCACCTGCCCGGCATTCCCCCAACCCCGAGGAGTCCCCCATGACCGATCTGTCCGCCTTTCCCATCACCCGCAAGTGGCCCGCCGCCCACCCCGACCGCATTCAGCTCTACAGCCTGCCCACGCCCAATGGCGTGAAGGTGTCGATCGCGCTGGAGGAACTGGGTCTGCCCTATGAGGCGCACCGCGTGGCCTTCGACACCAACGACCAGCTCTCGCCCGAATTCCTTTCGCTCAACCCGAACAACAAGATCCCGGCCATCATCGACCCCGACGGCCCGGGCGGCCAGCCGCTGCCGCTGTTCGAATCGGGCGCGATCCTGATCTACCTGGCCGACAAGACCGGCCGCCTGCTGCCCGCCGACCCGGCCACGCGGTACCAGGCCCTGCAATGGCTGATGTTCCAGATGGGCGGCATCGGCCCCATGTTCGGCCAACTCGGTTTCTTCCACAAATTCGCCGGCAAGGACATCGAGGACAAGCGCCCCCTGGGTCGCTACGCCACCGAATCGCGCCGCCTGCTGGGCGTGCTGAACCAGCATCTGCAAGGCAAGGCCTGGCTGGTGGGCGACGACTACAGCATCGCCGACATCGCGGTCTTCCCCTGGGTGCGCAACCTCGTCGGCTTCTACGGCGCCGGCGACCTCGTGGGCTTCCAGGACTTTCCCGAAGTCGAACGCGTGCTGCAAGCCTTCCTGGCCCGCCCGGCGGTGCAACGCGGCCTGACGATTCCGGGCTGATTCAGCCGACCCCACGCCCCTCATCCGGAGCGCGTGCCTCGTCCAGGGCACCCGTGGAACCGGCTCCGCCGGGCCACAGGGTGCGTCCCCCCTCCCAGCGCCGCAGGCGCGCCAGAGAGGGGGGAAGCCGCCCCCGGCGGCGCAGGGGGGTGCTCTCTACTTCCTCCAGAAGTGCCCGGTGAAAAGCACCAGGAACGACAGCAGCTCCAGCCGGCCCAGCAGCATGGCGAAACTCAGAATGTTGAGCTGCAAGCTGGTCAGCACGCCATAGTGGCTGGACGGCCCCACCAGCCCCAGGCCGGGGCCGATGTTGTTGACCGTGGCCACCACGGCCGAAAACGCGGTCACGATGTCCAGCCCCGTGAACAGCAGCAACATGGTCAGGCCCATGGTGGCAGCGCCGTAGATCAGCATGAAGCCGAGCACGGCGTTCATCACCTGCGGCGGCACGACCTGGTGGCCGAGCGTCACCGGGTTGACCACGCGCGGGTGGATGATGCGCACCAGCTCGCGCCGGGCCTGCTTGAGCAGCAGCACCATGCGCACCAGCTTGATCCCGCCGCCGGTCGAGCCCGCGCACGAGACGAACGTGCCCAGGAAGATCAGCAGCACCGGCGCGAACACCGGCCATTGCGCGTAATCGGTGGTGGCGTAGCCGGTGGTGGTGGCGACCGAAATCACGTGGAACGCGCTCTTGCGCAGCGCTTCGCCGATGTCGGCGTACACCCCATGCACCATGAGCAGCACCGTGACCAGCACGATGGCCAGCGCCATCACGACCAGGTAGGTGCGGATCTCGCGGTCCTGCGTCAGCGGCTTGAGCGTGCGGTTGCGCAGCACGATGAAGTAACGCACGAAGCTGATGCCCGAAATCACCATGAAAAACATGCTCACGTACTCGACGCGGTCGGACTGGAAGTAGCCCAGGCTCTCGTCGTGCGATGAGAGCCCGCCCAGCCCCATGGTCGTGCACATGTGCATGAAGGCGTCGGCCCAGCCCATGCCGGCCCAGCGGTAGGCCAGCAGGCAGGCAGCGGAAAACAGGAAGTACACGCCCCAGAGGCCGCGCGCCGTCTCGGCGATACGGGGCGTGAAGCGGGTGTCCTTCATCGGCCCGGGCGTCTCGGCCTTGTAGAGCTGCACCCCGCCCAGGCCCAGCAGCGGCAGCACCGCCACCACCAGCAGCATGATGCCCAGCCCGCCCAGCAGCTGCAGGAAACACCGCCACACGTTGACCGACACCGGCAGCGCATCCAGCCCGTTGAGCGCCGTGGCGCCCGTGGCGGTGAGGGCGCTCATGGCCTCGAAGTAGGCCTCGGTCCAGGTGATGCCGGGCACTGTGAACATCAGCGGCACGGCCGAAAACGCCGGCAGCAGCAGCCACACCATGTTCACCAGCAGGAAGCCGTCCTTGGCCTGGAGTTCACGCCGGTGCGGTCGCGTCAGCATCCAGATGACCCAGCCACTGGCCAGCGCCAGCCCGAAAGCCCCCTCCCAGACAAAGCGGTAGCTCTCGTGGTCCTCGCTCCAGGCCCAGGCCAGCGGCACCAGGAAGGCGAACGAAAAGGCCACGAGCACACGCGAGAAGACGTTGAGGGCCGGCAGGATGCTGGTCATAAAAAAAGGCGCAGACCGGAAAAAACAGGATCAGCCGAAGAACGTGGCGCTGACCTGGAACAGGCGCTCGACCTCACGCACCTGGCGCTTGTCCGGAATGAAGATGATGATGTGGTCGTCGGCCTCGATCAGGGTGTCGTGGTGCGGCATCAGCACCTGCGACTTGCGCCCCTGCCCGCGCACGATGGCGCCGAAACGCGCCCCGGCCGGCAGGCGGATCTCGTCGACTCGGCGGCCCACGAGCCGCGAGGTCTTCACGTCGCCGCGCGCGATGCCTTCCAGCGCCTCGGCGGCACCGCGGCGCAGGCTGTGCACCGCCGCCACGTCGCCCCGGCGCAAATGCGCCAACAGCTCGCCGATCACGGTCTGGGCTGGCGACACCGCGATGTCGATCGCGCCGCCCTGCATCATGTCGGCGTAGGCGCGGCGGTTGATCAGCGACATCACCCGGTTGGCGCCCATGCGCTTGGCCAGCATGGCCGACATGATGTTGTCCTCGTCGTCGCTGGTCAGGGCGATGAACATGTCCATATCGCCCACGTTTTCTTCGTGCAGCAGGTCCTCGTCGGCGCCGTCGCCCTGCAGGATCAGCGTGCTCGACGGCAACTGGCTGGCCAGGTACTCGCAGCGCTGGCGGTCGCGTTCGATGATCTTCACCTCGCACTGCCCGGCCAGGCTGCGCGCCAGCCGCAAGCCCACCTTGCCGCCGCCGGCGATCATCACGCGCTGCACCGGCTTGTCGATGTTGTGGATGGCCGCCAGCACCTGGCGGATCTGCTGCTTGTCGGCCAGCACGAAGACCTCGTCGCCCGGCAGGATGCGGGTGCTGGGCTTGGCCTCCATCTCGGTGTCGAGCCGGTACAGCGCCACCACCCGCATCTCGGCGTGCGGAAAGCGGTCGCGCAGCTCACCGATGGTGTGCCCCACCACCGCCCCGCCCACCGCCGCGCGCACCACGATCAGGCAGGCCCGCTGCTGCGAGAACTCCACCACCTGCAGCGCCTCGGGGTAGCTGATGAGCTTGTGGATGTAGCGCGTGACCGACTCTTCCGGGCAGATCACGTTGTCCACGGCGAAACCGCTCTTGCCCAGCAGATCGTCGCCCTCGACGAATTCGGGCGAGCGCAGGCGCGCGATGGTGGTGGGCACGTTGAACAGGTCGTGCGCCACCTTGCAGACCACCAGATTGGCCTCGTCGGCGGCCGCGCAGGCGATCACCATGTCGGCATCGCGGGCGCCGGCCTCCTGCAACACCGAGGGCTGGATGCCATTGCCGACCACGCCGCGCAGATCGAGCTTCTCTTCCAGCAGACGCAGGCGGCTGGGGTCCTGGTCGATGACGGTGATGTCGTTCTGCTCGGACACCAGGCTCTCGGCCACGCTTTCACCGACACGGCCTGCGCCCAGGATAATGATTTTCATGATGGGGAATTATCCCCCCCGCGCCACTGGACGGGTTCACCCCCGCCGCGCTTCGCGCGCCCCCTCAAAGGGGCGGCGCTGGCGGCTCGGCAGAGGCGGTTCCGCGGGGCCCTGGCACGAACGGCCCTTCGCTCACAACGCGCGCTGAATGATGATTTTTTGCACGTCGCTCGTGCCTTCGTAGATCTGGCAGACGCGCACATCGCGCCAGATGCGTTCGAGCGGGAAGTCGTTCACGTAGCCATAGCCGCCGAGCGTCTGGATCGCCGCCGAGCAGACCTGTTCGGCGGTTTCGCTGGCGAACAGCTTGGCCATCGCGGCCTCTTTCAGGCACGGCAGCCCCGCGTCGCGCAACGCGGCGGCGTGCCAGATCAGTTGCCGCGCCGCCTCCAGCTTCGTCGCGCATTCGGCGAGTCGGAAACCCACGGCCTGGTGGTTGAAGATCGCGGTGCCGAAGCTCTGGCGTTCCTTGGCGTAGGCGATCGCCACGTCCAATGCGCTGCGCGCCATACCCACGCTCTGCGCCGCGATACCGATGCGCCCGCCTTCAAGCGCGCTCAACGCGATCTTGTAGCCCTCGCCCTCCTCGCCGATCAGGTTCTCGGCCGGGATGCGGCAGTTGTCGAAGTTGATCTGCGCCGTGTCGCTGCTGTGCTGGCCGACTTTGTCTTCCAGCCGCGCGACCTGCCAGCCTGGGTTGTCGGTCGGCACCATGAAGGCGCTCATGCCCTTCTTGCCAGCTCCCTTGTCGGTCACGGCGATGACCACTGCCGCCTGGCCGTTCTTGCCCGAGGTGATGAACTGCTTGACGCCGTTGATGACGTATTCGTCGCCTTCGCGCACCGCCGTGGTCCGCAGGCCGGAGGCGTCCGAGCCCACGTGCGGCTCGGTCAGGCAGAAGGCTCCCAGGATGTCGCCGCGCGCCGCCGGCACCAGCCATTGCTGCTGCTGCGCAGGCGTGCCGTACTTCATCAGGATCGCGTTGTAGGGGCAGTTGGTGACGCTGATGGCGGTGCTGGTGCCGCCGTCGCCGGCCGCGATCTCTTCCAGCACCAGGGCCAGCGTCAGGTAGTCCAGCCCCGCGCCGCCCAGTTCTTCGGGCACGCAGATGCCGTAGGCGCCCAGTTCGGCCAGCCCCTTGTGCACGTCCTTCGGGAAGTGGTGTTCCTTGTCCCATTTCGCAGCGTTGGGCCAGAGTTGCTCCTGCGCAAAGCTGCGCACGGCGTCGCGAATCATTTCCTGGTCTTGGGTCAGCAGCATGGTCAGAAAGCTCCGGATGGGCGCACCACAGGGCGCCGATGTCTGTCTAGAAAAAGGCCACGCTCACCACCCACTCAGGCGGGTACCGTCGTGGTTGAAAAAGCCGCCGTTATCGGCCGCCTGGGCCGCGGCCAGCGTGGCACGCAGGCCGGCGGCGCTGTCGCTCACCGACACGGGCGCCTGCTGGCCGCCCATGTCGGTCTGCACCCAGCCGGGGTGGAAGCACAGGAACAGTGCCCGCGGGTAGGCATGGCGCGCCGATGCCACCGCCATGTTGAGCGCCGCCTTGCTGACGCGGTAGAGCCAGGCCCCGCTGCCCGGCACGGTGCCGATCTGGCCCATCGCGCTGGAGAGAAAACCGAAGCGGCCGCCACCCGCATCGCGGCTGTCCTCCACGAGCGGGGCCACCTGCGGAATCACCTGCATGGCGCCAAGCACGTTGGCGTGCATCACGCGGTCGAACATCTCGCGCGTCGGCGGTTGCTGTGCATCGGTGCGGGCGCACATCACCCCGGCCACGTACCAGGCGCGGTCGATGCGCTCGCCGTCCAGTTGCCAGGCCAGACCGCTCACACTGGCGGGCTCGGCCACATCCAGGCGCAGCGTCTGGCAGCCCATAGCCTGCAAGGCTTGCAGGCCCGCATCGTCGCGCGCGGTCGCGATCACACGCTCGCCCGCGGTCAGGCTCTGCCGCGCCAGTTCGTGGCCGATGCCGCGCGAGGCACCGATGATCAAAGTGGTCGTCATGGGGTGTCCTGTCTGCAGCGGTTCAGGGCAGCCGGTCGGCCAGGCCTTCGGCCGCCAGTTGGGCCTGGTAACGGGCGCGCGCCTCGTCGTCCGTTTCGGTGACCACCGTGCTGCCCAGCTGGGCCCGCAGCATCGCGTTCATGGACGGGAAGGCGGCCGCGGCCGCCTGCGGTCGCCACACCCGCGCCCGCAGCAGCGCCTTGGGGCAGTGCAGGTAGGCCTCGCGCACCGTCACCTCGATCACGAGGCGCGGGCGCCAGCTTTGGCCTTCGGGCGCAAAACGTTCGGTATAGGCGGGTTCGTCGCGCAGACGCGCCGTGCCGTTGACCCGCAGCACCTCGTCCACCCCCGGCACCAGGAACAGCAGGCCGATGCGGGGATCGGCCAGCAGGTTCTCCAGCGTGTCGAGCCGGTTGTTGCCCGTGGCATCGGGGATCAGCAGCGTGTGGGCATCGGGCGCCAGCACGAAACCGGCCGGCCCGCCGCGCGGCGACGCGTCGAGCCCCGCCCCGTCGCCGCCTGCACTGGCCACCACACACAGCGGCGCCTGCGCCACGATGCGGCGCATGGTGGCGTCGAGGTGGCCAAGCTGCTTGGCCTGCGAACGGGGTGAGGCGCCCGGGTACAGGCGCCGCAGCGCGTCCAGCGAATCGATCACAGCAGTTCCACCGCCATCGCCGTGGCTTCGCCGCCGCCGATGCACAGCGTGGCGACGCCCTTCGTCTTGCCCTGCGCCTGCAAGGCGTGCAGGAGCGTGACCAGGATGCGCGCGCCGGAAGCGCCGATGGGGTGGCCCAGCGCGCAGGCGCCGCCGTTGACGTTCACCTTCTCGTGCGGGATCGCCAGTTCGGTCATCAGCGCCATCGGCACCACGGCGAAGGCTTCGTTGATTTCCCACAGGTCCACGTCGCTCACGCTCCAGCCGGTTTTGGCCAGCAGCTTCTGCGTGGCGCCCACGGGTGCGGTGGCGAACCAGTTGGGCTCCTGCGCGTGGGTGGCGTGCGCCACGATGCGCGCCAGCGGCTTCAGCCCCTGGGCCTGGGCGGTGGACTGGCGCATCAGCACCAGGGCCGCGGCGCCGTCGTTGATGGACGACGACGAGGCGGCGGTGATGGTGCCGTCCTTCTTGAACGCGGGCTTGAGGCCGGGGATCTTGTCGAGCTTGACCTTACCCGGGCCTTCGTCCACCGACACCATCCGTTCACCGCTGCGGTCCTTGACCTTCACGGGCGCGATTTCCTTGGCGAAGGCACCGCTCTCGGTGGCGGCCTTGGCACGCGTGACCGAGGCGATGGCGAACGCGTCCTGCTGCTCGCGGGTGAAGCTGTATTTGGCGGCGCAGTCTTCGCCGAAGGTGCCCATGCTGCGGCCGGCTTCGTAGGCGTCTTCCAGGCCGTCGAGCATCATGTGGTCGTAGATTTTGTCGTGGCCCATGCGGTAGCCGCCACGGCCTTTGAGCATCAGGTAAGGCGCGTTGGTCATGCTCTCCATGCCGCCCGCGACCATCACGGTCGCGCTGCCGGCCAGCAGCATGTCGTGCGCCAGCATGGTCGCCTTCATGCCCGAGCCGCACATCTTGGACATGGTCACCGCACCGGCGGACAGCGGCAGACCGCCTTTGATGGCGGCCTGGCGGGCGGGCGCCTGGCCCTGCCCGGCCATCAGGCAGTTGCCGAACAGCACTTCGTCGACCAGCTCGGTCTTGACGCCGGCGCGCGCGACGGCGGCCTGGATGGCGACGCCGCCCAGGTCGTGCGCGGACAGGCTGGCGAAGTCGCTCTGGAACGAGCCCATGGGGGTGCGGGCGGCGCCGACGATGACGACGGGATCATTCATAACTTGTGCTCCTTACTAATGAAGTTTCTGATGTCTTCCACGGTATAGGGTGGATTTCTGAAATGCGCCACCGCGTGGCAATTTGCGCACAGTGGCACCATGTCGTTGATGGGGTCACTGGCGCCAGCCGACCCCATTGCAGACAGGGGGTTCAAGTGATGCACTTGAATGTAGTGAGACGCAACCGTCCCATATGTCACTCCGAAGCTAAAGCCACAGGCCTGGCAGGCGTACCCATGCTGCGCAAGGCATGTTCGCCGCGCACCATCACTTCGCTCATACCTTGTGGTTTGGGTCGCGATAGGGTGTCCTTCGAAGAACTCTACGATGTCAGGGTCACCTTCATTAGATGGCGTCTGAGCGACGCCACCATTCGTGCGGCCACAAAACGCTCTGGCGTATTCGACCAGCCCTTCTGAATGGCTGCGCCTGTGGATCGTCCCGTGCCTGACCCTTCCCGTTGACGTTTGAAGGGCCGCTTCCAGGTAGCGTTGATGAGCTGGCCTCAGCCTTTCGTACCACTGACCAAGCTCCCCAGCCTGCTCAAATGACAGGAATACCGCGTGCTGTGGCCCGGAGATGGGTTTGTACGAAATTGCCCGAACATCTACATGTGATGATTGCTTCTGCGAGGCTTTGAGCACCTCGGAAGGCAGCTTTCCCAAAGTCAGCACCCGAACCGAACGCAAGTACCTGCCACCAACAGGTTCGTCGCTTTCAACGACACCGCAAGTAAACGCTTCAACGATGCCCACATTGAGCCGAAACCGGTTGCCAAACAAGGTGACGGCCCATGCCTGGGAGGCTCTGCGCTCGACATAAGCGATTGAATCCAGCAGGCATCGGAGAACTTCATACCGTTGCGCCGCATGCGGGCAGATTGCGGACATCACGGCTGCTGCGTCAACGGCCGAACAGCGGTCCAATTTCTCGTTCCCTCGGGTCAATTGAGCAGCTCCTTGTTCTCCTCTGCGCAAAAGCGCCTCTCGCGCTCGTACGGGAACACGTCGGGCATGTGGCCGGCGGCGATGCGGGCCTGGTGGGCTTGCCAGAACGCGGGGTCGAGCAGGTCGGCGTGGTGCTCCAGGAAGGCTTGGCGCACCAGCGGGTTGCCCAGCAGGAAGGGGCCGAAGGTTTCGGGGAACACGTCGCGCGGGCCGACGGTGTACCAGGGTTCGCCCGACAGTTCGTCCGCGTCGTCGCGCGGTGGCGGCACGCGGCGGAAGTGGCAGTCGGTGATGTACTCGATTTCGTCGTAGTCGTAGAACACGACCTTGCCGGGCCGCGTGATGCCGAAGTTCTTCCACAGCATGTCGCCGGGAAAGATGTTGGCCGCCACCAGGTCCTTGATGGCGTTGCCGTATTCGGTCACGGCACGGCGGATCTGCGCGTGCGCCCGCTCCCGCGCCGTCTCGTCGGCCCCGCTGTCGGGCACCAGCACGTCGAAGGCTTCCTGCAGGTAAAGGTTGAGCGGGATCATGCGCCGCTCGATGTAGACGTGCCGCAGGATGACCTCGACGTTGCCGTCACCGTCGCGGTCGCTGATTTCGAGCTGGCTGGGCGCGTGCTTCTGGATTTCGGCGATCAACTCGTCGCTGAAGCGCGCACGCGGGAAACCGACTTCGGAAAACTCCAGCGTGTCGGCCATGCGGCCCACGCGGTCGTGGTGCTTGACCAGTTGGTACTTGGCGCGCACCTGTTCGCGCGTGGTGTCCTTGGGCGCCGGGAAATGGTCCTTGATGAGCTTGAACACAAAAGGAAAGCTCGGCAGGTCGAACACCAGCATCACCATGCCCTTGATGCCCGGCGCGATGCGGAAACGGTCCGTGGAATGCCGCATGTGGAACAGGAAGTCGCGGTAGAACAGGGTCTTGCCCTGCTTGGCCAGACCCAGCGCGTTGTAGAACTCGGCGCGCGGTTTGCGCGGCATCAGGCTGCGCAGGAACTGCACGTAGGCGCTGGGCACCTCCATGTCGACCATGAAGTAGGCCCGCGCGAAGCTGAACAGCATGAGCAGGTCGTCCTCGCCGAACAGCGCCGCGTCGACGAACAGCCGGCCGCGGTCGTTGTGCAGGATCGGCAACGCGAACGGCACTTCCTGGAAGCCGTTGATGATCTTGCCGACGACGTAGGCACCCTTGTTGCGGAAGAACAGCCCCGAGAGCACCTGGAACTGGCAGTTGGCCCGCAGGCGGCTGTGGTCGAAGTGGCGCTTCATCGCCGCCAGCACCCGGGCCGCGTCGCCGGCCAGGTCCTCGAAGGGCACACGCAGGTCGAAGTCTTCGAGCAGATGCCGCACGTCGGCCAGCATGCTGTCCGGCGTCGGGTAGTAGCAGCGGTAGGTGGGCGCCGCGCGCGGCTCTTCGTTTTCGATGTACTCGGTCGACACCGCCGGGCGCACGAAGATGAAGTCGTTCTGGAAGTAGGCGCGCTTGAGGATCTTGGTCGTGACCGAGTTGAAGAAGGTCTCGGCCAGCTCGGGCTGGTGGTGGTTGACCAGCAGCCCGATGTAGTGAAGCTTGACCTGCTCCCACACCGGCATGGGCTGGGCGTCGGCCCTGAACTCTTTGACCAGCCGCTGCAGGCATTCGCGCACGCGCAGGTCGTAGAACTCGATGCGTTCGCGCTGCGCGCGCTGCTGGGCCGGCCAGTCGCGCGTCTCGAAGCGGTGCTGCGCGCGCGCGGACTCGGCACGGAACAACCGGTAATGCCGGTTGAAACCGTCCATCATCGCCTTGGCGATGTCGTAGGCCACGGAAGAATCCAGCCGCTGCGGAAACATGGCCTACATGCGGGTGTCACCCGCCCATGGGGTAACGTTTGAGCGCGGTGCGGAACACGCCCATGACCTCGCCGGGGTGGCTCATGCTCACCCCGAGGTCTTTGACTTTGCCGTCCTTGAGACCGTAGCACCAGCCGTGCACCGACACCTTCTGGCCCCGCGCCCAGGCATCCTGGATCACGTTGGTCAACGCCACGTTGCCCACCTGCTCGATCACGTTCATCTCGCACAGCACGTCTTCCTGCGCTTCGAGCGGCAGGTGTTCCAGGCGCTTGCGGTGGCGGATCATCACGTCATGCACATGCCGCAGCCAGTTGTCGGCCAGGCCCACACGCATGCCCTTGAGCGTGGCCAGCACGCCGCCGCAGCCGTAATGCCCCACCACCAGGATGTGCTCGACCTTGAGGTAGTCGACCGCGAACTGGATCACCGACAGGGCGTTCAGATCCGAGTGCACGATCACGTTGGCCACGTTGCGGTGCACGAACACCTCACCAGGCGCCAGCCCGATCACCTGGTTCGCCGGAACGCGGCTGTCGGAGCAGCCGATCCACAGGTATTTGGGGCTTTGCTGCTGGGCCAGGGTGTGAAAAAAACCCGGGCGCTCGAGCTCCACCTGCTCGGCCCAGCGGTGGTTGGCATCGATGAGATTTTGGACGGTTGAGTTCATGCCGCGATTGTGACCCACGCCCGCACGGTCAATCTTGCGTGGCGTGGTTGCCCATGGTTGCCCGCAGGTGTTCAGCAGGTCTCGGCAAACAGCTCGCGGCCGATCAGCATGCGGCGGATTTCGCTCGTGCCCGCGCCGATTTCGTACAGCTTGGCGTCGCGCCAGAGACGGCCCAGCGGGTACTCGTTGATGTAGCCGTTGCCGCCGTAGATCTGCACGCCCTCGCCGGCCATCCAGGTGGCTTTCTCGGCGGTCCACAGGATGACCGAGGCGCAGTCCTTGCGCACCTGGCGCACGTGCTCGGTGCCCAGCAGGTCCAGGTTCTTGGCCACGGTGTAGGCGAAGCTGCGGGCCGCCTGCAGCACGGTGTACATGTCGGCCACCTTGCCCTGGATGAGCTGGAATTCGCCGATGCTCTGGCCGAACTGCTTGCGGTCGTGGATGTAGGGGATCACGTTGTCCATGACGGCCTGCATGATGCCCAGCGGACCACCGGTGAGCACGGCGCGCTCGTAGTCCAGACCCGACATCAGCACCTTGGCGCCCATGTTCAGGCCGCCCAGGATGTTCTCGGCCGGCACCTCGACGTCCTGGAACACCAGTTCGCCGGTGTGGCTGCCGCGCATGCCCAGCTTGTCGAGCTTCTGCGCGATGCTGAAACCCTTCATGCCCTTTTCGATCAGAAAGGCGGTGACGCCGCGCGCGCCCATCTCCGGTTCGCTCTTGGCATAGACCACCAGCGTGTCGGCATCGGGGCCGTTGGTGATCCACATCTTGCTGCCGTTGAGCAGGTAGTAGCCGCCCTTGTCCTCGGCCTTGAGCTTCATGCTGATGACGTCGGAGCCGGCTCCCGGCTCGCTCATGGCCAACGCGCCCACGTGTTCGCCGCTGATTAGCTTGGGCAGGTATTTCGCCTTCTGCGCATCGGTGCCGTTGCGGTTGATCTGGTTCACGCACAGGTTGCTGTGCGCGCCATAGCTCAGGCCCACCGAGGCACTGGCGCGGCTGATCTCTTCCATGGCCACCATGTGCGCCAGGTAGCCCATGTTGGCGCCGCCGTACTGCTCCGGCACGGTGATGCCGAGCACACCCAGCTCGCCCATCTTGCGCCAGCAGTCCATCGGGAACTGGTCGTCGCGGTCGATTTCGGCGGCACGGGGGGCGATCTCGGCCTGGGCAAAGTCGCGCACCGCATCGCGCAGGGCGTCGATATCTTCACCAAGCTGGAAGTTGAGGCCGGGCAGGTTGTTCATGAAGGCTCCTGGAATCGGGGTCAAAAAGGTCGGAAAAACAAACGGTCAGCCGGCAATGCCTTCGCGGCCGATCACCGCCATGAGCGTGCAGCCCATGGTGGCGATCAGTTTCTCGCGGTCGCCGTCGATGGCGTAGGCCTGGCCTTCGCAGACGGTGACGGTGCGGCCCGGCTTGATCACCGTGCCGAGCATGCGAAAGCGTTCGCCCTGGGCGGGCGCCAGCAGATTGATCTTGAATTCGATGGTCAGCACGGCGGCGTCGGTCGGCATCAGCGAAAACCCGGCGTAGCCACAGGCCGAGTCGAGCGCGGTCGACACCATGCCCGCGTGCAGGAAACCGTGCTGCTGCGTCAGCGGTTCGGCCCAGGGCAGCGTGATCTCCACCTGACCGGGCCGCACGGCTGCCAGCGTCGCACCCAGGGTGCGCATGGCGGCCTGACGCGCGAAACTGGCGCGCACCCGCTGTTCAAAGTCCGGGTCACGGGGTTCGAAAGAGGGGGTCATGGCTGTCTCCTGGTGCAACGCGCCTCTGTGGGCTGGGGCTTTTTTTGATTTACGTTTACGTAAACGTCAATTATGCGGCATGCCCGCCCCCGCGCCAAGCCCCGCGCCGCGTGCCCGCTATGCTCGGGCCATGCCCTACACCCTGCCGGCCGCTGCCCACAGCGAGCTGGTCATCAAAAAGAGCCGCTTCATCGGCTGCGTCGAGCCGGTCCCGGACCGGGCCGCCGCACGGGTCCGCGTGGCCGCGCTGCGCACCGAACACCCCACCGCCTCGCACGTGTGCTGGGCGCTCATGGCCGGCGGGCACTCGGCCGCCCACGACGACGGCGAGCCCGGCGGAACGGCCGGTCGGCCCATGCTGGAAGTGCTGCGGCACCAGGATCTGGAAGGCGTGCTGGCCACGGTCGTGCGCTACTACGGCGGCACGCCGCTGGGTGCGGGCGGCCTGGTGCGCGCCTACACCGACAGCGTGGCCCAGGCCCTGCTCACCGCCCGGAAAGTGCCGGTGATCCGCCCCACCACGCTGCGCTGCGTGGTGCCCTACGCCCTCGAGGGCTGGCTGCGGCGCGAACTGGCCACGCACGACGCCACCTTGCTGGCCGCGCAACACGGCGCCCACGTGACGGTGACCCTGCAACTGCCCGAGCCCCAGGGCCCGGCACTGCGGGCGCGGCTGAACGAAGCGGGCCAGGGCCAGGTGGTCTGGCTGGAGCCGGATGCCCCGGCCGGCTGAGGCCCCTCAGCCTTGCGGCGACGGGCCGTCGGGTGGCCCGGCCTTTTCGACCTTGGCGAGCAGCGCCCGCGCCTCCTTCTCGTGCACCTTCACCTCGTCAAGGTTGGCCATCAGATCGGCCAGCTGGTCTTCGAGCTGGCGCTTGTGGTCGGCCAGCACCGTCAGGAACTTGCGCAGTTGCGGCCCGGTGTCGCGCGGGCTGTCGTACATGTCGATGATGTCCCGGGCCTCGGTCAGCGACAGGCCCAGGCGCTTGGCGCGCAGCGTGAGCTTCAGGCGCGTGCGGTCGCGCGAGCTGTAGACCCGGTTGCGCCCGCCTGGCCCCTCGCGCTGCGGCTGGATCAGCCCCATGTCCTCATAGAAGCGGATGGCGCGCGTGGTCAGGTCGAACTCGCGCGCGAGATCGCTGATGGTGTAGGTGCTCGGAGGGGTCGCCATGGGGACGTGTCGGGCCGTGCGCAGCTTCGTAGAATGACAGTGGATTGACGTTTACGTCAACGTCAGTTTAACGGAACCGCCCTGCGCATGACCCCACCCACCAAAGACGATCTGGAAGCCCGGCTGCATTACCCGCTGGCCGACACCCTGCCCGAGCCGGGCCGCAGCCTCGAAGTGGCGCCGGGCATCCGCTGGCTGCGCATGCCGCTGCCCTTCGCGCTGGACCACATCAACCTCTGGCTGCTGCGCGACACGATCGATGGCGTCGACGGCTGGACGGTGGTCGACTGCGGCATTGCCCGGGACACGCTGCGCACGCTCTGGGAGCAGGTGTTCACGCACGAACTGCAGGGCCTGCCCGTGCTGCGCGTGATCGTCACCCACATGCACCCGGACCACATCGGTCTGGCGCACTGGCTGTGCGAACACTGGAGCACACCCGAACGCGCCTGCCCGCTCTGGATCAGCGCCACCGACTACCACCTCGCCCGCCTCGGCACCCAGGGCCCGACCGCCTTCGGTGGCGACGGCGCGGCGGCCTTCTTCCAGGCCCATGGCCTGACCGATCCGGACGCGCTGGCGCAGGTCCGCGCACGCACCAGCTACTTCCCCAGCCTTGTGCCCAGCGTGCCACCGCGTTTTCACCGCCTTCTGGACGGCATGCCGGTGACCATCGGCGGCCGGGTCTGGCGCTGCATCGCCGGCTATGGCCACGCGCCGGAGCACATGGCGCTGTACAGTGACGCGGCCGGCGTGCTGATCAGCGGCGACATGGTGCTGCCGCGCATCAGCACCAACGTGAGCGTGTACGACAGCGAGCCCGAAAGCGATCCGCTGACCCTGTTCCTGGACTCGCTGGAACGCTACCGGCCGCTGCCGCCCGACACCCTCGTGCTGCCCTCGCACGGCAAACCGTTCACCGGTTTGCACGAACGCATCCAGCAGCTGCAGGACCACCATGCCGAGCGCCTGACCGAGGTGATGGCCGCCTGCCGCACACGACCGATGAGCGCGCACGACATCCTCCCGGTGCTCTTCACCCGCGCCCTCGACCTGCACCAGACCACCTTTGCCATGGGCGAATCGGTCGCGCACCTGCACCGGCTGTGGTTTGCGGGGCAGCTGCGACGCAGGCATGACGCCGACGGCGTCTACCGCTTCGCAGCGGTCTGAACGATGACCCGGCTTCGCCGCTGGCGCGGCAGGTGATCCGGTCCAGGCGCAGCGGCCCTATTCCGCCAACGGCACCGCAGCCTGCTGCAAGGCCTTGCGGCGCTGCGCGTGGTCGGGCATCACGCTGGCCACCACATCCCAGAACTGCGGACTGTGGTCCATGTGGCGCAGGTGGCTGAGTTCGTGCACCACCACATAGTCCAGCATGTCCGGGCTCAGGTGGATCAACCGCCAGTTCAGGCGAATGGTGCCGTCGGCGCTGGCGCTGCCCCAGCGGGTGCCGGCGCTCGACAGCCGCAGGCGCGTGTAGCGCACCCCGAGCAGCGGCGCAAAGTGGTCCAGGCGCTGCACGAACAGCGGCTGCGCCTGGCGCATCAGCCAGGCCTGCGCCGCGTCGCGGATCTGGGCTTCGCTCGCGGTCTTGGGCAGGCCCAGCCGCAGGCGCGCCGGCGCACCGTCATCGCCCGCACACAGCTCGGCGCCCACGCTGGCGAAACCGTGCGCAGGGTCAAGCTGCAACAGGACCCGCTGGCCCAGGTAGTGAAACTCGGCACCGTCGGCCCACACGGTGCGGGCCCGCGCCAGTTCGCCCGCGCGGGCCTGGGCTTTCTGCAGCTTTTCCAGCACCCAGGCCGACTTGGCCTGCAGCAAGGCCTCCACCTCACCCAGCGGCGTCCAGCGCGGCGCGCTGACCGTCAGCCCGTCGGCGCCGACACTCAGGCCGATGGTGCGGCGTTTGCCACGCTTGAATTCGTAGGCAACGTCGCAATGCCCCAGGCGCAGCAGGCGGTTGGCCCGGGGATGGTGCCAGGTGCCGGGCTGGAACACCGCGTGCAGCGGTTCCGCCGGGGGCGCAGGGACCGGTGGCGGGGAAGGTGCGGGAGGCGATGGCGCCGGCACCGGGGCCCGTGCCGGGTCGGGCCCGGTCAGGAAGTCCAGCGCCAGTTGCACGAAGCGCTGCATGGAACGCCTCAGGCCTGGGCCGGCGCGGGATAGGCCGACGGGTCCAGCCGGCGCATTTCGGCCTCGATCCAGGCTTCCACCTCGCGCATCAGCTCGTCGGGTTCGCGGCCCGCACTGGGGATGGGTTTGCCGATCGAAAACTCCACCGTGCCCGGGCGTTTGATGAAGGCCTTGCGCGGCCAGCATTTGGCCGACGTCACGGCCACCGGGATCACCGGCGCCCCGGTGGCGATGGCAAGCCGGGTGCCGCCGCTTTTGTAGTGCCCTTTTTGGCCACGGTCGATGCGCGTGCCTTCGGGGAACATGATGACCCAGGTGCCCTGCGACAGCAGGCGCCTGCCCTGCGCCACCACCCGGTTGAAGGCCTGCGCGCGCTTGCTGCGATCGATGTGGATCATGTCCAGCCGGCCCATGGCCCAGCCGAAGAACGGCACGTAGAGCAGTTCCTTCTTGAACACGTAGGCCAGGGGGTGCGGCATCAGCCCGGGCATGCAGAAGGTCTCCCAGGTGGACTGGTGCTTGACCAGCAGCACAGCCGGTGCCTGGCTGTCCACGGGCAGGTTCTCGTAGCCGATGACGTGGTTGCGGATGCCCAGGATCACCTTGCCGCCCCACACCGCCGTGTTCAGCCAGCCCACGCACATGGCGTAGACGCGCCGCCGGCTCAGGAACGGGGAGGCCACCACCACCGCCAGGGCCCAGGGCACCACGGTGACGGCCATGAACAGCAGGTGCAGGACGGATCGGATCAGGTTCATGCGAAAACAGCAAACAGCGGTCAGTTGGGGGCCACGACCCGGCCTTCGGCGGGTTCATCCTGCGCCAGCAGCCAGTCGGCAAACGCCGGGAGGCTGTCGTGCACCTGGGTGCCGGGGGGCAGTTGGGCCAGTTCGGGGGCGTTGGCCATCAAAAGCGAGCCGGGCGCGGCGCGCAGGTGTTCGGATTTGCCCGTCAGCAGCAAATGGGCCGGGCAGCCGGCCGCCGCTGCCGCGTGCACGTGCCGCAGGGCGTTGCCGGCGGCCGGCACCTGCGCCAGCGGCACGCCGAAACGCCGGCCGATCTGCTCGAACAGGCCGGGCGCCGGCTTGCGGCAGTGGCAGGCATCTTCGGGTGCGTGCGGGCAGAAGAACACCGCCTCGACCCGTGCGCCCACCGTCGCCAGCTGGCGGTGCATCTTGGCGTGCACGGCGTTGAGCGCGGCGATGTCGAAGGTGCCACGCCCGATGCCGCTCTGGTTGGTGGCCAGCACCACGCGCCAGCCCCCGTGGTTGAGCCGCGCCACCGCTTCCAGCGCGCCGGGCAGCGCCTCCCACTCGTCGGGCGAGGCCACGTAGTCGTCGCGGTTGCGGTTGAGCGTGCCGTCGCGGTCGAGGATCAGCAGCTTCATGCGAGGCTCCCGAAAGAGGGCTGCAGCAGACCGCCGGCCCGAAGCCGGTGCTGCGCCAGTGCCCTGCCCACCCCGGCCTTCAGGCAGCAACCGGCGAAGCGGTGGCGCAGGCACATGGTCAGGCCGCCAGGCGCGACAGATCGGCCACGCGGTTCATGGCCTCGTGCAGCGCCTTCAACAGCCCCAGGCGGTTGGCCTTGAGTGCCGGGTCGTCGGCGTTGACCATCACACCGTCGAAGAAGGCGTCGACCGGCGTGCGCAACGCGGCCAGCGCCTGCAGGCTGGCGGTGTAGTCGCCAGCATCGAACTTCGCGCTGGCAGCGGGCACGGCGGCCTGCATGGCGGCGTAGAGGTCTTTTTCGGCGGGTTCGGCGAACAGCGCCGGATTCACCGCCGCGCCCTCGCCTTCGGACTTCTTGAGGATGTTGCCGATGCGCTTGTTGGCGGCGGCCAGTGCGGGCGCTTCGGGCAGCGCGGCGAATGCGCGCACGGCCTGCAGGCGCTGGGCCACGTCGGCCAGACGCTGCGGACGCAGGGCCAGCACGGCGTCGACTTCCTGCGCGCTGGCGCCCTGCTCGCGCAGGCTGCCACCCAAACGGTCGTACATGAACTCTTCAAGCTTTGCCTTGTTAAAGCCAAACTGGAATTGGGCTTCCTCGGGGTCTGACTGCTTATCCAGCCATCCATTGAAGGCTTCAGAAGCGCTGTAAAGCAGCTGGTCTGCCAGCTTCAGTGGCACGTCCTTCTCCACCAGCATCCGGATCACCCCCAGCGCATGCCGGCGCAGCGCGAACGGGTCCTTGTCGCCGGTCGGCAGGTTGCCGATGCCGAACATGCCGACCAGGGTTTCCAGCTTGTCGGCCAGCGCCACCACCACACCGGTCTGGGTGCGCGGCAGCTCGTCGCCCGCGAAGCGCGGCTTGTAGTGGTCTTCGATGGCGAAGGCGATGTCGTCACCCAGGCCATCGTGGCGAGCGTAGTAGCCGCCCATGATGCCCTGCAACTCGGGGAACTCGCCCACCATGTCGGTCAGCAGATCGGTCTTGGCCAGGCGCGCGGCGGTGTCGGCGCTCTGCGCCAGGGCGTCGCCGCCGAGCTGCTGGCCGATGGCGCGCGCAATCGCACGCACACGTTCGACGCGCTCGCCCTGCGTGCCCAGCTTGTTGTGATAGACCACCTTGCCCAGCCCTTCGACGCGGCTTTCCAGCGTCTTCTTGCGGTCCTGGTCGAAGAAGAACTTGGCGTCGGCCAGGCGCGGGCGCACCACGCGTTCGTTGCCGCCGATCACCGCGCTCGCATCCGCCGGGCTGATGTTGCTGACCACCAGGAATTTATTGGTCAGCTTGCCGGCCGCGTCCAGCAGCGGGAAGTACTTCTGGTTGGCCTTCATCGTGAGGATCAGGCACTCCTGCGGCACGGCCAGGAATTCGGGCTCGAACTGGCAGGTCAGCACGTTGGGGCGCTCGACCAGCGCGGTCACCTCGTCGAGCAAGTCAGGATCATGTATCGGGCGAACATCATCACCAACCTCGACAGCAGCCACATTGAGCTGTATGAGGATATTGGTCCGGCGCTTCTCAAAACTTGCAATAACCGCGCCATCTCGCTCAAGCACTTCTGCATACGCGTCGGCATCGGCCAGCAGCACCGGGTCCATGGCGGCTTCAAAACGGTGGCCGTGGGTGGTGTTGCCAGCGGTCAGTCCCAGGGCCTTGACCGGCACCATGTCGGCCCCGTGCAGCGCCACCAGGCCGTGGGCCGGGCGCACGAAGTGCACGCTGCTCCAGCCCGGCTGCTCGCAGTCGGTTTCGAGCTGGTAGGTCATGACCTTGGGAATGGGCAGCTTGGCGATGGCCTCATGAAGCGCCTTCTGCAGGCCTTCGGCGAGGTCGACACCCGGCTGCACGCTGTCGAAGAACAGCGCTTCGGCCTTGCCGTCCATGGCGCGCTTGAGGCCCGACACGGCCGAGGCATCGGCACCCAGACCGGCCAGGCGCTTGAGCAGCGCGGGCGTGGGTTGGCCATCAGCGGTCAGACCGACGCTGACCGGCATGAGTTTTTGCGACACGGCCTTGTCGGCGGCCTTGGTGGCGACACCGGTCACATGCACGGCCAGACGGCGCGGCGAGGCGAACGGCGTCACCACCGCATCGGCAGCAGCCAGGCCCTGCGCCTTGAGCTGGTCGGCCAGCACGCTGGCGAAGGCGTCACCCAGTTTCTTGAGCGCCTTGGGCGGCAGCTCTTCCACGAACAGTTCGACGAGGAGGTTCTTCGTTGTCATTTTTGTGCGCTCCCGCTCAGGCGGCTTTCTTCTGTTCGGCCTTGGCCAGTTCGGCCAGCACTTCGTCGCTCCAGGCCTTGGGCGCCATGGGGAAGCCCAGGCGGGCGCGGCTGTCGAGGTAGCTGCGCGCCACCTTGCGGGCCAGATCGCGGATGCGGCCGATGTAGGCAGCGCGCTCGGTCACCGAAATCGCACCGCGCGCGTCCAGCAGGTTGAAGCTGTGCGCGCACTTGAGCACCTGCTCGTAGGCCGGCAGCGCCAGTTGCTGTTCCATCAGGTGCTTGGCCTGTTTTTCGTGCGCACCGAAGGCGGTGAACAGGAAATCGGCGTCGGCATGCTCGAAGTTGTAGGCCGACTGCTCTTTCTCGTTCTGCAGGTAGACGTCGCCGTAGCTCAGGGTGTCCGTCCACTTCAGGTTGTAGACGTTGTCCACGCCCTGCAGGTACATGGCCAGGCGCTCCAGGCCGTAGGTGATCTCGCCGGTGGCGGGCTTGCAGTCGATGCCGCCCACCTGCTGGAAGTAGGTGAACTGCGTCACTTCCATCCCGTTGAGCCAGACTTCCCAGCCCAGGCCCCAGGCGCCCAGCGTGGGGTTTTCCCAGTCGTCCTCGACGAAGCGGATGTCGTTCTTCTTCAGATCGAAGCCCAGCGCTTCGAGCGAGCCCAGGTACAGCTCCAGGATGTTGCTGGGGGCGGGCTTGAGCACCACCTGGTACTGGTAATAGTGCTGCAGGCGGTTGGGGTTCTCGCCGTAGCGGCCATCTTTCGGGCGCCGGCTGGGTTGCACGTAAGCGGCCTTCCAGGGTTCGGGGCCGATGGCGCGCAAGAAAGTGGCGGTGTGGCTGGTGCCCGCGCCCACTTCCATGTCGTAGGGCTGGAGCAGTGCGCAGCCCTGGGCATCCCAGTAGGATTGCAGCTTGAGAATGATCTGTTGGAAGGTCAACATCGTCGAGCGCGGCGGCCATCGGCCCACCGAAAAGAAGGAGACCCAGCAAAAACAGCCGGCGCGGACAGCCCGTCACCGGCAAGGGTCAAACCCGTGATTTTAGGCGCCGGCCCGCGGGCGCCGCGCGCGGGTGGGCCACAAAAGGGCCGCCAGTGCCAACCCCAGGCACCCGATCCACAGCGGCCACAGCCCCCAGCGCGAGGCCCAGCGGGCGTAGAGCGTGAGGCCGCTGCGGCCTTCCACGGTCACGTCGAGCCGGTCTCGGGTCAGGCGTGGCAGTTGTGCCACCACGCGCCCGGTGTGATCGATGGCCGCCGTGGCCCCGGTGTTGGTGGCCCGCAGCATGGGCCGGCCAAGCTCCATGGCGCGCAGGCGCGAGATCTGCAAATGCTGGTCGATGGCGACCGAATCGCCGAACCAGCCAATGTTGCTCACGTTGACCAGCACCGTGGGCGCGGTGGCCGGGTCCTGGAACGCGGCCGCCAGTTCTTCACCGAACAGATCCTCGTAGCAGATGTTGGGCGCCAGCCGCTGTCCGGCCCAGCCCCACGGCGCCTGCGGCAGCGCCCCCCGGCCGAAATCGCCCAGGGGGATGTTCATCAGGTCGGTGAACCAGCGGAACAGTGGCGGGATGAATTCACCGAAGGGCACCAGGTGGTGCTTGTCGTAGCGGTAGAAGCCCACGGCAGGCGGCTGGGCCTGCAGCAGATCGCTGCGCCCGGTGTCGGCCAGCAGCCGCCGTGCGCGCTCGGCCCGGTCCGGGGCAATGCCCCAGACCGAATTGGTGTACCCCGCGTCCAGGCTGCCCAGCGGCAGGCCCGCCAGCCAGCCCGGCTGTGGCCCGGTGGCGCCGTCGGGTGGCGTGAGCAAGGCCTCCCAGAAAGCCGGCTCCAGCTGCGCCGGCAGCAACGGCAGCGCGGTTTCGGGCGCCACCACCAGTTGGGGGCGCTGCGCAGGCGCGGCCCGTTGCGCCTCGGCAAACTGGGCCGGGTACCACGTCAGCGCCTGCGCGATGCCGGTGCCGGCCTCGAATTTCTCGTCCTGCGCGATGTTGCCCTGCAGCAGCCAGGCCCGCAGGGCGCCGGTGGACTCGGTGTTCTGTGCCCCCGTCCCCAGCATCCGGGGCGCCATGACCAGGACCACCAGACCGCAGAAGGCCGCTGCCGCTTTCAGCGAGAAGCCCCCGGAACGTCCTGCTCCGCTGGCGGCGGCCGCGGTTCTGGCCGAGAACGGCACGGCCAGGGCGTACGCCAGCCCGGCCGACAGAAAGCCCATGCCGTAGACCCCGACCCAGGGCGCCCACACGCCCAGCGCCTCCACCTGCGCATAGCCGCCCGCGCCCCAGGGGAAGCCCGTGAACCAGGTGCCACGCAGCAGCTCGGCCAGGGTCCACAGCGCGGCGAACAGCAAGCCCTGGCGCCAGCGGCCGTACGGCGCCCAGCGACAGAGCACGCCAGCGGCCACCGCGTAGTACAGCGCCAGGAACCCGGCCAGGGCCAGCACCGCCAGCGCCGCCAGCGGTGCTGGCAGCCCCCCGTAGGTGTGCATGGAAATGAACAGCCACCAGAACGTGCCGGCCAGCCAGGCTGTGGCAAACACCCACGCCCGCCACACGGCCTGCCTCACCCGCCAGGCATGGCGCAAAGCCAGCACGAGCAGGGCCAGCGACACGATCTGCAGCCCGCCCGAGGGTTGCCCTGCAGCCAGGCCCGGCGGTACCCAAGCTGTCAGCGGCCAGGCCAGCGAAGCGGCTTGCAAGGCACCGGCCAGCACGCACAGCAGGAACCAGCCCACACCGTGTCCGCGCGCCGGCCGCCCGGGTGCCTGGCCGCTGAACGGCGAGAAGCCCGACGGGGGGTGCAGATTGCCGAACAGGCTGCGCATCAGACCGGAACCACCCCGACCACCGGCTCAGTCGCGCTCGGCCGCCGGCATCGCCTTGAACCAGCGCACCGCGCCGCCCTTGGCGTGCAGCACCACCAGTTGAAGACCATCCAGGTCGTACACCTCGCCCCGCTTGGGCACATGGCCCAGCGTGTGCGCCACCAGGCCGCCCAGGGTGTCGAAATCGTTCACCGACAGGTGTTGGCCGAAAGCCTCGTTGAAACGTTCAAGTGGTGTGTCGCCACTCACGCGCCATGTGCCGTCGGCCAGGGCGAAGATTTCGCCGTTGTCTTCGGCCACATCGAATTCGTCCTCGATCTCGCCGACGATTTCTTCCAGCACATCTTCGATGGTGATGAGCCCGGCCACGCGGCCGAACTCGTCGATCACGATGGCGAGATGGTTGCGGTTGCCGCGGAACTCGCGCAGCAGATCGTTGAGGCCCTTGTTCTCGGGCACGAACACCGCCGGGCGCAGCAGGGCGCGGATGTTCAGGGCCGGCGAGCGCTGCAGCTTGAGCAGGTCCTTGGCCAGCAGGATGCCAATGATGTTCTCGCGCTCCCCTTCGTACACCGGAAAGCGCGAGTGCGCGGTGTCGATGACCAGGTGCAGCAGTTCGTCGTAGGGAGCGTGGATGTCGAGCACGTCCATGCGCGGCGCGGCCACCATCACGTCGCCGGCCGACATGTCAGCGATGCGGATCACGCCTTCGAGCATCACACGCGACTCGGCGTTGATGATGTCGTTGTCCTCGGCGTCGGCCAAGGCCCCGATCAGCTCGTCCTTGGAATCCGGTCCAGGGTGGATGAACTCCGCGAGCTTCTGCAGGAAACTGCGCTTGTCTTTGCTGTCTTCATGCCGCAGGCTGCTGCGCTGCGGCCCCGGACTGGGGGGGTGGTCGGCCACTGAACGTCATCGGCTGGTTGAACTGCGGCAAAGGATACCGCAAGGCCATGACGGCGGCCAACGCCGGGGTCCAGGGGCCCCGCCTCAGCGCACCCGCTCGCGAGAATCCCGCACGCCTTGGCGGATTTCCTGCAACAGGGCAAGCGCATCGCGGAAATGCCGCGCCTGCGCCTTGAGGTGGTAATCGGTCAGGCCGGTCTGCTCGTGCCAGAACGCGGTCACGCGCGAATCGAAGTCGGCCGGCGGCAGGCGCAGATGGGCCTCAGCCTCCGAGCCTTCGCGCACCACGTGAGCGCCGCCCTTGCGCGCGATTTTGAGCATGGCCGTGTTTTCCGACAGCGCATGGATGAACAGCAGGCTGACGCCTTCGTTGCGCGCGTGCATGACCGCCCGCTCGAACAGCCGGCTGCCGTAGCCGCGTCCGCGCGCGCTGGCCGACACGGACACGCCGAACTCGGCGCAGGCCGTGCAGTCCGGGTCGACCGAGAACGCCAGATGCGCCATGGCGATGAGTTCAAGCCGGCGGTTGAAGATGCCGAACAGCTCGTCGCGGTCGAAGCGCAGGCCATCGACGTAACGGCCGATCTGCTCGTCGTTGGCGGCGTAGCCGAAACGCAGGTAGCGGTCGTGTTCCCCCAGCGCCAGCAGGTGGGCACGAATGCGATCGGCATGGGCCGGCCCGAGCGAACGGATGGGCACCGCGACCGGAGCCCGTGCGGCGGGCGCGGCCTCTGACAGCGATGTTTCATCCGCCGGAGACGGGGCGGCCGATGCCACGGATTTGAGCCACTGAACAGGATCGAACATGACCTGAAATCTAAGGGTTTCCCCTCAGTTCCTGAAAGACCAATCGGACACAACACCGGAAAGATCGACAGACGGGTGACTTGACACCCCGTTGGGGTTCTTCATGTTGTTGCAGTGCAGCATTTTACCGTCAGCCACCGGTAAGCCGACACCCCGGGCAGGCCGATTCCCTGTCGGCGCCGGGGGTTTTGGTGATCAGACTGGCAGGGCCGTGGTGGCTTTGACACGGTCCATGACAAAGCTGGTCTTGCAATCCTGGACGCTGGGGTGCTTGAGCAGGGTATCCATCATGAAGCGCGAATAGGCCGCCATGTCGGCCACCACCAGCCGCAGCAGAAAGTCCATCTCGCCTGTGAGCGCCACGCAGTCCACCACCTCGGGCCAGGTCAGCACGCTGGCGCGGAATTCGTCCATGGGGTTGCGCTTGGCCGCCCCGGTGTGCTTTTCCAGCCGCACGTTGACGTAAGCCGTCAGGCCCAGGCCCACCGATTCGGGCCGCACCAGGGCCACATAGCGGTCGATGACCTTGTGCTCTTCCAGACGCCGCACGCGCCGCAGCACGGCGCTCGGCGACAGGCCCACGGCTTCGGCGATCTGGTCATAGGTGGCGCGGCCATCGGCCTGCAGGCTGCGCAGAATGTGGCGGTCGAGCTTGTCAAGCGCTGGCATGCCCATCATTTTGCAGCATTCCTGCATTCGAGAAGAAAGATGCGCCCACAAACGCAGAAATCATGACACCCTGCGCCGATACAGTGGCGCATTGCCCCGACACCCCCACAGGAGACCGCCATGAACGCCGCACTGCCCCCGTCCGCCGCCCCCGCCTTTCAGGGCTGGGACAACCCCATGGGAACGGACGGTTTCGAATTCATCGAATACGCCGCGCCCGATCCGGTCGCCATGGGGGAACTCTTCGAGCACATGGGCTTCAAGGCCGTCGCCAAGCACCGCCACAAGAACGTGACGCTGTACCGCCAGGGCGACATCAACTTCATCATCAACGCCGAGCCCGACAGCTTCGCCCAGCGCTTCGCCCGCCTGCACGGCCCCAGCGTCTGCGCCATCGCTTTCCGCGTCCAGGACGCCAAGTCGGCCTACGAGCGCGCCGTTTCGCTGGGCGCCTGGGGGTATGCCAACGCCGCCGGCCCGGGCGAGCTGAACATTCCGGCGATCAAGGGCATTGGCGACTCGATCATCTATTTCATCGACCGCTGGCGCGGCAAGAACGGCGCCCAACCGGGCGAGATCGGCAACATCGGCTTCTACGACGTCGACTTCTACCCGCTGCCCGGCGCCGAGCTCAATCCGGTCGGCCACGGCCTGACGGTCATCGACCACCTCACCCACAACGTGCACCGCGGCCGCATGGGCGAATGGGCGGACTTCTACGAGCGCATCTTCAACTTCCGCGAAGTGCGCTACTTCGACATCGAGGGCCAGGCCACTGGCGTGAAGAGCAAGGCCATGACCAGCCCCTGCGGCAAGATCCGCATCCCCATCAACGAGGAAGGCAACGACAAGGCCGGTCAGATCCAGGAATACCTGGACCGCTACCACGGCGAGGGCATCCAGCACATCGCGCTGGCCTCCACCAACCTCTACGACTCGGTCGACGCGCTGCAGATGGACGGCGTGAAGCTGCTGAGCACCAGCGAGACCTACTACGAGCTGCTGCCCCAGCGCATCCCGCACCACGGCGAGGACCTCGAAGCACTCAAGGCCCGCAACATCCTGGTCGATGGCACCCCGGGCGAATTGCTGCTGCAGATCTTCAGCGAGAACCAGCTCGGCCCCATCTTCTTCGAGTTCATCCAGCGCAAGGGCAATCAGGGCTTCGGCGAAGGCAACTTCAAGGCGCTGTTCGAGACCATGGAACTCGACCAGATGCGCCGCGGCGTGCTTCAGGGCTGACCATCCCCCGCCGGCGGCGTCACATCCAGTTCTTCGGCCAGTTGCAGGGCCGCGCCCACCACGGCCGGATGAAACGCCAGCCCGACGTGGGGCGCGCCGCTCACGAGCCGGTTGTCCGCGCCAGGCAGGGTCGCAGTGCGCACCGGGAACACCACGTTGTCGGTGTCGGCGTACCAGCAGATGAAGCACCCGTAGGGCTCGGCATGCTGTTGACGTTCGCGCGCGGCCAGCGCCTGCAACCACTTGCTGCCCCGCTGCATCTGGCGCCCGTTGACCGTGCGGCTGAAGCGCGCGAGCCAGGTGCCGTGGTGGGGTGAGCCGATGGTGAGCACACGCGCCACCCGCGTCTGCGCAGCCGGCGTCGAGGCCAGCCAGGCGCGGATGGCCAGGCCCCCCATGCTGTGCCCGACCAAAAGGGGCGGACGGCCCGTCAGACGCTCGGCCTTCTGCACCGCCGCCTCGATCTGCGGCACGTAAGCATCCAGCGAGCCCGTCAGGGGCTCCAGGCTGACGCTCACGTAGGGACGACCGACTTGGCGCAGACGGCGCATCCAGGGCATCCAGAATCCCCGGTTGCAGACGAACCCGTGCACCAGCACCACTGCCGTGCGTCCCGCAACAGCTTCGGCTGTATCGGGACACGCCCGCCAGCGAAAAGGCTGCCACCAGCCAAACACCCGTGGCCCCCAGCCACACTCCTGCCACCAGGCACGCATCCAGACAGCGCGCTCCGCAGGCAGCGGCTGGCCTTCGGCGCGGCCGACACGGGCCGCCCACAGGAATTCGATCGCCAGAGACGCGGCGTAGCCCGTCCAGCCGATCGCGGGCAGGACCAACGCCCACGCCCACCCCAGCCACAACGCGCTCACGGCGCTGGCCAGCGCGCCCAGAACCACCAGCGCCTGCTGCAAGCGTGCCAAGCGCGAAGCCGGCCGCACCGGCTGTCTGGGGAAATCATCGTGAGGCCAAGCCATGGCCCCACTATGCCCCACCCGTGGCAGCACCGCACCGTCTGACCCCAAGGCGACAGGGCATAAGGGTCGGCCCGGTATGGCCGCAAACCCCGTGTCGTCAGAATGGCGCCATGGACTTCGCTACCCACCAGACCCAACGCCCCTGGCTTGCCCACTACCCCGAAGGCGTTCCCGCCGATGTGCAGCCCGACGAATACCGTTCTCTCGCGGCTTTGCTGGAAGAGTCGTTCCAGCGCCATGGCAAGCGCCCGGTTTCGGTCTGCATGGAGCGCTGGATGTCCTATGCACAGCTCGATGAACTCAGCGCCGCCTTGGGCGCCTGGCTGCAGGCGCAAGGGCTCGCCCCAGGCGCCCGCGTGGCGGTGATGCTGCCCAACGTGCCGCAGTTCCTCGTCGCCATGGCTGCGGTGCTGCGGGCAGGGTATACGGTGGTCAATGTCAACCCGCTGTACACGGCACGCGAACTCCAGCATCAGCTCCAGGACTCGGGTGCCGAAGCCATCATCGTGCTGGAGAACTTCGCCCACACACTGGAAGAGGTGATTGACCACACACCCGTGCAACACGTGGTCGTCGCCAGCCTCGGGGATCTGCTGGGCTTCTGGTACGGCCGCTGGATCACCTTCGCCGTGCGGCACCTGGCCAAACTCGTTCCCAGCTACAAGCTCCCGCTCACAGGCCCCCGGGGTGCACGCCACATCGTCAGCTTCGCCACGGCCCTGGCCGCCGGCCAGACCCAGACACTGCGCCCGAGCCAAGCCAACGGCGACACCATTGCGTTCCTCCAGTACACCGGCGGAACGACCGGTCTCTCCAAAGGAGCTGTTCTGACACATCGCAATGTGGTGGCGGCCATTCTTCAGGCCGAAGCCTGGTTCCGGCCTGCCGTCCAGCGCGTCGGCGATGTGCGCGACGTCAACGCCATCGCGGCCTTGCCGCTTTACCACATCTTTGCGCTGACCCTGGGCCTCCTGACCGTGCGTTGGGGCGCGCACATGACCCTGATTCCGAATCCACGGGACATTCCCAAGTTTGTCGAAACGCTCAAGAAGCGCCCCTTCCACCTCTTGCCGGCGGTGAACACCTTGTTCAATGCCCTCCTGCAAAACCCGCAGTTCCGGCAACTGGATTTCTCCAGTTTGGCCGTCAGTCAGGCGGGGGGCATGGCGGCGTCTGAAGGGACAGCGCGACAGTGGAAGCAGGTGACGGGTTGCACCATGGTGGAAGGCTGGGGCATGAGCGAAACCTGTGCCATCGGCACCAACAACCCTGTGACCAGTGAACGCTTCAGCGGCACCATTGGACTGCCCTTGCCCGGCATCGACATTGCCATCAAGGACGACGACGGCCATGATGTGCCGCTCGGAGGGTCCGGGGAAATCTGCATCCGTGGCGCCAACGTCATGGCCGGCTATTACAACCAGCCCGAGGAGACCGCGCGCGCCTTCACGCCGGACGGCTTCATGCGCACAGGGGACATCGGCGTGATGGACGAACACGGCTACACGCGCATCATCGACCGAAAGAAGGACATGATCCTGGTCTCGGGCTTCAACGTCTTCCCCAACGAGCTCGAAAACGTCATCTCCACCTGCCCGGGCGTCTTGGAGTGCGCGGTCGTCGGCGTGCCGGACGAACACCAGGGCGAAGCGGTCAAAGTGTTTGTGGTGCGCAGCGACGCATCGCTGCGGGAAGAGGATGTGGCCCGCTTCTGCCACGACAACCTCACCGGCTACAAGCGTCCCAAGTACATCGAATTCCGCGATGACCTGCCCAAGACCAACGTGGGCAAGATCCTGCGACGCGCCTTGCGGGCAACGGTCGCATCATGATCGACGGTCCTCCCCGGCTGGAGCTCGCATGCTGAACGACCGCCTGGCATCCGCAGGCGTCACGTTTCTGGAGCGAGGCTGGCTCTCCGCCAACAATGTGATCATCCGCGGCGATGGACGCAATGCGGTTGTCGATACGGGCTACGCCAGCCATGCCGAGCAGACCGCTGCCCTGGTCCGGCAAGCACTGGGTGCCGAGCCCCTCCACGCGATCATCAATACGCACCTGCACAGCGACCATTGTGGTGGTAACGCAGCGTTGCAAGACGCGTATCCGCTCGTCGAAACCCATATTCCGCCCGGACAAGCCGATGCGGTACGCAATTGGGACCCTCACGCGCTCAGCTACACCCCGACCGGTCAGGTATGCCCCCGCTTCAAGATCCAGGGACTGCTGTCACCCGGGGAATCCGTCCAACTTGGCAGCCACGCCTGGGAAGTTCATGCAGCCAAAGGGCACGACCCCCATGCCGTGGTCCTCTTCGAACCGAAATCGGGCATCTTGATATCGGGTGATGCCCTGTGGGAGAACGGGTTTGGTGTCGTGTTTCCCGAGCTTGAGGGTATCGAAGCCTTCCACGAGGTCGGCGAAACCCTCGACGTGATTGAACAGCTGGCTCCATCGATCATCATTCCTGGACATGGCCAGGTGTTTGACGATCTGGCCTTGGCGCTGAAGCGTGCCAGGAGCCGCTTGGAGCAATTCCTCAGGGCGCCGGAAAAACACCACCGGTATGCGATCAAGGTGCTCATCAAATACCGACTGCTGGAATGGCAACAGATCCCTTTTGATGAGCTTCTCACGTGGGCAGAAGCCACCCCGTATTTGCAAAACAGCATGCCGGGCGGATTGGAGAACTCAGGCTCAGATAAGCGCAGCGCTTGGCTGCAGGAAATCCTCGATGAGCTGGAGACCTCGGGGGCTCTGACGCTGGGCGATGGCATGGTCACGAACCGTTGATTGACCACAACCCAGAAGAATAGAAAGCCAAAACCCCCACTCCAGGTTGTGGAGAGGGGGTTTGTGGTGTTGTAAGAGCCTGACGATGACCTACTTTCACACGGGCATCCGCACTATCATCGGCGCAAAGTCGTTTCACGGTCCTGTTCGGGATGGGAAGGAGTGGGGCCAACTTGCTATGGTCGTCAGGCATAACGGGTTGCCGGCCTGGCAAGCCAGGGCGGCGAATTCACAGAGTCGACTCAGCGTATTTTGATTGCAGCCAACGTCATGACGGCTGGGTCATGAGGGCATAAAGACATTTGCACGTTCAGTGCTTACATCAAAGTTATAGGGTCAAGCCGCACGGGCAATTAGTATCGGTTAGCTTAACGCATTGCTGCGCTTCCACACCCGACCTATCAACGTCGTGGTCTTCAACGACCCTTCAGGGGGCTCAAGGCCCCGGCAGATCTCATCTTGGAACGAGTTTCCCGCTTAGATGCTTTCAGCGGTTATCTCTTCCGCACTTAGCTACCCGGCAATGCCACTGGCGTGACAACCGGTACACCAGAGGTGCGTCCACTCCGGTCCTCTCGTACTAGGAGCAGGCTTCCTCAAATCTGCAGCGCCCACGGAAGATAGGGACCAAACTGTCTCACGACGTTTTAAACCCAGCTCACGTACCTCTTTAAATGGCGAACAGCCATACCCTTGGGACCGGCTACAGCCCCAGGATGAGATGAGCCGACATCGAGGTGCCAAACACCGCCGTCGATATGAACTCTTGGGCGGTATCAGCCTGTTATCCCCAGAGTACCTTTTATCCGTTGAGCGATGGCCCTTCCATACAGAACCACCGGATCACTATGTCCTGCTTTCGCATCTGCTCGACTTGTCAGTCTCGCAGTTAAGCACGCTTATGCCATTGCACTATTAGCACGATGTCCGACCGTACCTAGCGTACCTTCGAACTCCTCCGTTACGCTTTGGGAGGAGACCGCCCCAGTCAAACTGCCTACCATGCACTGTCCCCGATCCAGATAATGGACCTAGGTTAGAACCTCAAACACACCAGGGTGGTATTTCAACGTTGGCTCCACCGGAACTAGCGTCCCGGCTTCAAAGCCTCCCACCTATCCTACACAGATCTGTTCAAAGTCCAATACAAAGCTACAGTAAAGGTTCATGGGGTCTTTCCGTCTTTCCGCGGGGAGATTGCATCATCACAAACATTTCAACTTCGCTGAGTCTCAGGAGGAGACAGTGTGGCCATCGTTACGCCATTCGTGCAGGTCGGAACTTACCCGACAAGGAATTTCGCTACCTTAGGACCGTTATAGTTACGGCCGCCGTTTACTGGGACTTCGATCAAGAGCTTGCACCCCATCAATTAATCTTCCAGCACCGGGCAGGCGTCACACCCTATACGTCCACTTTCGTGTTTGCAGAGTGCTGTGTTTTTAATAAACAGTCGCAGCCACCTATTTTTTGCAACCCATTCGTGCTCAGATGTTCTCATCACACTACTAGGGCACACCTTCTTCCGAAGTTACGGTGTCAATTTGCCGAGTTCCTTCTCCTGAGTTCTCTCAAGCGCCTTAGAATACTCATCTCGCGCACCAGTGTCGGTTTGCGGTACGGTCAATTGCAAGCTGAAGCTTAGTGGCTTTTCCTGGGACCTCGTTCAGTTACTTCGCGAGCAAGCTCGCTCGATCGACAGCCTCGGTATATGACACGCGGATTTGCCTACGTATCGCCTACATCTGTCTAAACCGGCACTTCCAACCGCCGGATAACCTATTAAGATCCGTCCCCACATCGCACTTGCAATCGGTACAGGAATATTGACCTGTTTCCCATCAGCTACGCATCTCTGCCTCGCCTTAGGGGCCGACTCACCCTACGCCGATGAACGTTGCGTAGGAAACCTTGCGCTTACGGCGAGCGGGCTTTTCACCCGCTTTAACGCTACTCATGTCAGCATTCGCACTTCTGATACCTCCAGCAGCCTTTACAAGCCACCTTCACAGGCTTACAGAACGCTCTCCTACCACTTGCAATAAATTGCAAATCCGCAGCTTCGGTAACTGGCTTAGCCCCGTTACATCTTCCGCGCAGGACGACTCGATCAGTGAGCTATTACGCTTTCTTTAAATGATGGCTGCTTCTAAGCCAACATCCTGACTGTTTTAGCCTTCCCACTTCGTTTCCCACTTAGCCAATTTTAGGGACCTTAGCTGGCGGTCTGGGTTGTTTCCCTCTTGAGTCCGGACGTTAGCACCCGGTGCTCTGTCTCCCAAGCTGTACTCATCGGTATTCGGAGTTTGCCTTGGTTTGGTAAGTCGCCATGACCCCCTAGCCAAAACAGTGCTCTACCCCCGACGGTAATACTTGAGGCACTACCTAAATAGTTTTCGGAGAGAACCAGCTATTTCCAGGTTTGTTTAGCCTTTCACCCCTATCCACAGCTCATCCGCTAGTTTTGCAACACTAGTCGGTTCGGACCTCCAGTACCTGTTACGGCACCTTCATCCTGGCCATGGATAGATCACCTGGTTTCGGGTCTACACCCAGCGACTGAATCGCCCTATTCGGACT
>NZ_BSPB01000009.1:118414-136794 GCF_030160815.1 Hydrogenophaga electricum
CAGGCAGAGCCTTCGATTATAGAACAACTTTCGTCGTCTTGTCGAGTCTTTCGAAAAATTTCTTCAGAACCCGACTTTTTCGCCAACATCTCGAACCGCCAAGAGCATCAGCTCCCAGCACCTCTCGACATCACCACCCGCAACCAGCACCCTTGAGCACACAGCCTCAGTGATCAGCGAAGCCTTGTAGTATATACCTGTTTATAGCCTGATGTCAAAGGCGCCCAAAGTTTTTCACTTGGCGCTGCAGGCGCCAAAACCCCGAGGCATCTACAGCGCAACCCGTGGATCACCTGTAGGGTCCCTCTCTATATATAGAGGGCTCGATTTGGCGGGCCAGGATAATCCTCGGCTTGTTGTTCCTCTCCCTCCGGATCCATGGCGCTTCTCACCTTACAGGACGCCCAACTGGCCTATGGCCATGTGGCGCTGCTCGACCATACCGACTTTGCTCTTGAATCCCAGGAGCGCGTGGGCCTCATTGGTCGCAACGGCACGGGCAAGTCTTCGCTGCTCAAAGTACTGGCCGGACTTGAGCCCATCGACGATGGCGCCTTCCAGCAGCAGTCCGGTCTCCGTGTGGCCTACGTCCCTCAGGAGCCGGCGTTGGACGAGTCCGTCACGGTCTTCGAAGCCGCCAGCCTCGGGCTCGGGGAAGCGCGCACCTTGCGTGATCGCTATTTGCAAGGCAGCGACGCCGAAGACTTGCACCTGATCCAGGAGCGCATCGAGGCGCTGGATGCCTGGAACTGGGAACAGCGCGTGCAAGAAACCCTGCAGCGTCTGCATCTGGATGCCGAGGTAATCGTCGGCGCCTTGTCGGGCGGCAACCGCAAACGGGTGGCCTTGGCCCAGGCACTGGTGAGCCGCCCCGATGTGTTGCTGCTGGACGAGCCCACCAACCACCTGGACCTGGACAGCATTGCCTGGCTGGAAGAGCTTTTGCTGGCTTTCAAAGGCAGTGTGGTGACCATCAGCCATGACCGCGCCTTCCTGGATCGCATCACGACCCGCATCGTCGAGCTCGACCGCGGCCGCCTGGGTAGCTATCCCGGCAACTTTGCCCGTTATCAGGCGCTGAAAGAGGAGCAACTGGCCCAGGAAGCGGTCATCAATGCGCGCGCCGACAAGCTGCTGGCCCAGGAAGAGGTGTGGATCCGCAAGGGCGTCGAGGCCCGGCGAACCCGTGCCCAGGGACGCATCGTGCGCCTGCAGCGGCTGCGGGAAACCCGTGCTGCGCGGCGCGACACCGTGGGGCGCGTGCGCATGGAGGTGGCCAGCGGCACCGCCAGCGGCAAGATCGTGGCTGAGCTCGACAACGTGACGGTATCGTTCCCCCTTCCCGATGGCGGTCGTCAAACCGTGATCCGCGGACTGTCCACCACCATTCTGCGCGGCGACAAAGTGGGGCTGATCGGGCCGAACGGCGCCGGCAAGACCACCTTGCTCAAGACCTTGCTGGGGCAATTGGCACCTGACAGCGGCACGGTGCGCCAAGGCAGCAACCTCAGCGTGGCCTACTTCGACCAGATGCGCGAACAGGTGGATCTGGACGCCACGCTGGAGGACTTCATCAGCCCCGGCAGCGAATGGATCGAAATCGGGAACCGGCGCACCCACGTGCGCAGCTATCTGGGCGACTTCCTGTTTTCGCCCGCGCGCGCCAGTTCACCCGTTCGCACGCTCTCTGGCGGCGAACGCAACCGCCTGTTGCTCGCCCGTCTGTTCGCGCGCCCGGCCAACGTGCTGGTGCTGGACGAGCCCACGAACGACCTGGACATCGACACCCTGGAGCTGCTGGAAGACCTGCTTCAGCAGTACGAAGGCACGGTGTTCCTCGTCAGCCACGACCGACGCTTTCTCGACAACGTGGTGACCAGCACCCTGGTGGCCGAAGGCGAGGGCCGCTGGCGCGAATACGTGGGCGATGTGCAGGACTGGCTGACCCAGTCGGCACGGGCGACCGAACTCGCCACGCCTGCGGCTGCCAAACCCGAGCGGACCGCTGGCGCCGCGCCACCGGCAGAGGCCGACACCGCCGCGCCGCCCCCGGCGGCCGGCAAGCGCAAGCTCAGCTACAAGGAGCAGCGCGAGTTCGACGCACTGCCCGCCCGCATGGCCACACTGGAACAGGAACTGGCGGCGGTGGACAAAGAACTCGACGGCGGTCAACTATTTGGTACCCATCCGTCCAGAGCCGCTCAACTCGCCGGCCGACATGCCGAAATCGAGGCAGAATGGCTCCAGGCCCTCGAACGCTGGGAGGCGCTGGGCGGCCAGTGACCCACGGCGCGAAGCGCCCCTGCAGCCCTCGCGCCCCATGAAACCTGCCTCTGCGCATTCACCGCAACGTCTCGCCCAGGATTTGCAGCGTGCCCTGCAAGAACTGAGAGGTGAGCGGGAGCGGGTCCGGCAGTTGCTGGCCGAGGTGGACCGGCAGAACGGCGAAATCGACCGGCTTCGCAACTCGTTCCACCACGAATCCAACAGCCGCCTGCTGGCCGAAGAAGCGCTCGACGAAACCCGGGACCGGTTGGAGCTGGCTGTCGCCGCCGCCGGCCTGGCACTCTGGGACTGGCAGCTGAGTTCGAGCCAGGTGTTTCTCAACTCCCGCTGGGGCGAAATGATCGGCGACCTGCCGCAGGGCGGCTACTGGGATACCGACCGCCTGCTGGAGCGGGTGCATCCCGAAGACCGCCCGCGCGTGTCCGCCGAGGTGCGCGCCCTGCTGGCCGGGGAGGTTGCACGGGCGTCGGCAGAGTACCGCGTGCGCACGGCCCAGGGCTGGCTGTGGATCGAAAGCCATGGCATGGTGGCCGAACACGATGCCCTGGGGCGACCGCTGCGGCTGATGGGCACCCATGCCGACATCCGCGAACGCAAGCGCGTCGAGGCCGCCGGGGAGCAGGCCCGCGCGCTCGCCGAACAGGCCAGCCGGGCCAAGAGCGAGTTCCTGGCCAACATCAGCCACGAAGTCCGCACCCCGCTGAATGCGCTGATGGGCCTGACACGGCTGCTCATGGATTCGCCCCTCAACGCGGAACAGACCAACTGGCTCTCGCTGATGGACAGCTCGGCGCACGCCCTGCTGGCGCTGCTCAACGACGTGCTGGATCTCTCCCGCATCGAGGCCGGCAAGCTCATGCTGGAAGACGTGCAGTTTGATCTGGCAGAGGCGCTGGAGGATGTGGGGCGCCTGTACGCCGAGCAGGCCCAGGCCAAACCGCTGGGCTGGTCGCTGTCGATGGCGCCCGACCTGCCACCTCATATTCATGGCGACCCGGGCCGCCTGCGGCAGGTGCTGGGCAACCTGCTGTCCAACGCGCTGAAGTTCACGCCCCGGGGCGGGCAGGTCCGGCTGGAGGCTGACGTGCTGCACCCCGCCGAGGGCGGACCGCCCCGGTTGCGGTTGCGCGTGCGGGACACGGGCGTGGGCATCGCGCCGCGCCACCAGGCTCAGATCTTCGAGGCCTTCACCCAGGCCGACGCGTCGACCGCCCGACGCTTCGGCGGCAGCGGGCTCGGGCTGGCGATCTGCGCCCGGCTGGTGCAACTGATGGGCGGCGAAATCGCCGTGCAGAGCGCCCTCGGGCAGGGCAGCTGCTTCACCGTCACGCTGCCCTTGCGCGAGGCAGCGCCGGCCGACAGCGCGCCCCTGAGCGCCCCCATGGAGCTGGACGAACTGGCCCAGGCCGGCCAGCGCTTTGCCGGCCTGCGGGTGCTGCTGGCCGAAGATCACCCGGTCAACGAACTGATCACCAGCCAGCTGCTGCGCCGGCTCGGATGCACCGTCAGGCCCGCCCACGACGGGCACGAGGCGGTGGCCACCTGGGAACAGGGAGACACCGATCTGGTGCTGATGGATGTGCAGATGCCGGGCAGCAACGGCCTGGAAGCGACGCGCCGCATCCGGCTGCGCGAAATCGAGACCGGGCGCCCTCACACCCCGATCATTGCGGTGACCGCCAACGCCATGAACGGCGATCGCGATGCCTGCCTCGCCGCCGGCATGGACGGTTACGTGCCCAAACCCGTCAGCCCGCAAGCCCTGATCCGGGCGATGGACGATGCGCTGCTGAAAGTGCAAGGCGTGCGCGCAGCCGCCGCAGCGCCAGCGCCCGCCGTTCTTGGCGACACCCCGACCGCCAGCGCCGACGCCCTCGACCTCGAAAAGCTCCGCCGCCGGCTGGATGGCGATGAGGCCACCCTGCGCCAGCTCGCCGAGGTGATGCGCACCGACCTGGCCGCCCGGCTGGCCGAGCTGTACCAGGCGCTGCAGCGCCGCGATGCCGACGCGGCCATTGCCCACGCCCACGGCCTCAAGGGCTCGCTCGGCAGCATGACCGCCGACCGGGGCGCCCGCTTCGCCAAAGGACTGGAGCTGGCGGCACGCTCCAAGGACTGGAGCCTGTTCGAGCGCGCCCTGCCGCTGATGCAGGCCGAAGCACAGAAGATCGATGCCGCGCTGGCCGCCCTGCTCAGCGCGCGCCCGCCAGCCGGCTGAACGTGCGCCAGAAGGCGGCGTCCTGCGTGGTGGCGAAATTGATGCGCATGAGCGTGCTCGGCGCCCGGTTGGCATAAAACAGCGAGCCGGGCGCAGTCAGGTAGCCCTCATCCAGCAGGCGCTGGGCCAGCGCCTCGGTGTCGGTGCCCGTGTCCACCCAGCCGAACAGGCCGGCCGGCTCGGCCACGAAACGGCACCCGGCCGCCTGGGCCAGCTTGGCGCTCCGGCTGCGCGCCAGGTCAAGCCGGTGCCGAATGCGTTCGGCGTGCCGCCGCAGTTGCCCCTGCTCGATGCAATGCGCCATGGCGCGCTCCAGCAGGCTCGGCGTGGTCAGCGTGGCCAGCATCTTGGTGTCGAGCAGGCGCTCGGTCCAGTCGGGTGGCGCCACCAGGTAGCCCACCCGCCAGTTGGGCGCAAGGATCTTCGCAAACCCGCTCACGTAGATGGTGCGCTGCAGGCCGTCGAGCACGCCCATGCGGGTGGCGTGTTCGGGAGCGATGTGGCCGTAGGTGTCGTCTTCGACCACCAGGAAATGGTGGCGCTGAGCCAGTTGCAGCACGCGGTGGGCACTGGCCGGCGTGAGGCTGTAGCCGGTCGGGTTGTGCAGCACGCTCACACTCACAAACAGCTTGGGCGCGTGCGCCTCGCAGTAGCGCTCCATCACGGCCAGGTCGGGCCCGGCCGGGCCGCGCGGCACCGGCAGCACCCGCATGCCCAGCGCGTGCAACCGGGCGAATTCCACCGCCCAGCCCGGCTCTTCCACCATCACCGCGTCGCCGGGCTTGAGCAGCGTGCGGCTGACGATGTCCAGCGCGTGCGTCGCGCCCACGGTGGTGATGATCTGCGCCGGGTCGGCCGGCAGGCCCATGCCCTGCAGCCGCGTCGCCAGCACGCGGCGCAGCAGGCCGTCACCCTGTGGCTCGCCATAACGCAACGAGGCGTCGGCCAGCGCCGCGTGGGTGCTGACCTTGCGCACGGCCGCCGACATGAAGCTGTTTTCCAGCCATTCGGGCGGAAACACCCCGGCCCCCGGCTGCGGCTTGCCTTCGGACGGGTGGAACATGCCGCGGATCAGCGTCGCCGCGTTCACGGGCGCCACCATGCGCGGAACGGCAGCGCCCGGGGCGGTGGCCGGGCTTTTGCCGGCAGCGCTGCCCGCGGAGGCCGGCCCCCGCTCGCGCACGAAAAACCCCCGGTTGCGGCGCGCCTCCACCAGACCGCGCGCGAGCAGCTGGTCGTAGGCCGCCACCACCGTCGACGGGTTCAGCCCGTGCTGCTGGGCGCACTGGCGCACACTGGGCAGCCGCGCGCCGGGCGCGAGCAGGCGGTCGCGGATGCGGCTGGCAAAGCGCTCGGCCAGCTGCTCCGTCAGGGTCTGGGCCGCGGTGCGCGAGAGCGTCGCTCCGGGAACGGGCGCGACCGGCAGATCGTCGACCGAAGGCGTCTGGGGTGTATGGACAGGATCAACCATACAGATGCGAAAACTGAGCCATGAAAGTGTATGGAATGTGTATGGATGCCAAGGATAAAGTGTCTGCTCCTATCCCGCAACACCCTCGCACCTGCTTCATGCCCCTCACCCCATGACCGCCAGCGAATTCAGCGCCCTGCTGGTGCTGGCCACGGCCACCAGCTTCACCCCGGGCCCCAACACGACCCTGTCGACCGCCCTGGCTGCCAACCAGGGGCTGCGCCGCGCACTGCCCTTCGTGTGCGCCGTGCCGGTGGGCTGGTCGCTGCTGCTGGCCCTGTGCTCGGCCGGGGTGGGGGCGCTGGTGCTGGCGCAACCCCTGCTGCGCAGCGCCATCCTGGCCGGTGGCTGCGCCTACCTGGGTTGGCTGGCCCTGCGGCTGTGGCGCAGCCGGGCGCTCGGGCAGGCCGACAGCCAACGCCTGAGCGCCGGTTTTGGCGAAGGCGTGTTGCTGCAGTTTCTCAACATCAAGGCCTGGATGCTGGCGCTGTCCATCGTGGCGGGCTGGATCGCCGGACATGACGACGCCTGGCAACGGTTCGCTCAGGTGCTGCCACTGATGCTCGCCTTCGCCTTCTTCAGCAACCTGACCTACGCGCTGGTGGGTTCGCTCCTGCGCGAGTGGCTGGCCGGCCCGCTCGAACAGGGTCAGCCCAGCGGCCGGCGCCTGCAGGTTTTCAACCGCGTGATGGCCAGCGCCCTGGTGCTCACGGCCATCTGGATGCTGATGCGCGGCCTGGGAGCGCCGGCATGAACGCGCTCGCCGCCGCCACCCCCGACCTGCACCGCCTGCTGGCCGGACTGCCGGGGCCGGTCAGTGCCGACTATCCCCACGGCCAGCCATTTGTGCAGGCGCTGTCGCACGGCTCGCTCCGGGTCGAGCTGTTCGTGCCCGCCACCTCGCGCCTGGGCCGCGACATCCAGTCACCCCACCCGCAGGACGAGCTGTACGTGATCCAGCACGGCCGTGCCCGGCTGCGTGTCGGTGACCACTGCGGTCCGGTGCGCGCGGGCGACCTGCGCCTGGTGCGCGCCGGCGTCGCCCACCGCTTTGAAGAATTCAGTCGAGACTTTGCAACCTGGGTCGTGTTTTTCGGCCCGCCTGGAGGAGAACGTCCATGACCTGGACCCTGGCGCAACGCGCCCACAAGATGAACCCTTCCGTGATCCGCGAGATCCTCAAGGTCACCGAAAAACCCGGCATCATCAGCTTCGCTGGCGGCCTGCCTTCGCCCAAGACCTTCCCGGTCGACGCCTTCGCCCAGGCCTGCGAAACGGTGCTGCGCACCGACGGCCGTGCCGCCCTGCAGTACGCCGCCAGCGAAGGCTACCGCCCGCTGTGCGAGTGGGTCGCGCGGCAGTTGCCCTGGGACGTCAGCCCCGAGCAGGTGCTCATCACCACCGGCAGCCAGCAGGGCCTGGACCTGGTGGCCAAGGTGCTGATCGACGAAGGCAGCACCGTGCTGGTGGAAACGCCGACCTACCTCGGCGCCCTGCAGGCCTTCACGCCCATGGAGCCGACCATCGTCAGCGTGGACAGCGACGCCGAAGGCATCGTGGTGGACGATCTGGTGAAGAAAGCCCCGGGCGCGCGTTTCCTGTACGTGCTGCCCAACTTCCAGAACCCCACGGGCCGCAGCATGAGCGAAGCGCGCCGGCAGGCCCTGGTGGACGCCGCGCAGACGGCCGGCCTGCCCATCGTGGAAGACAACCCCTATGGCGACCTGTGGTTTGACCAGCCGCCGCCGAAGCCGCTGACCGCGCGCTGCCCCGAAGGCTGCATCTACTTGGGCTCGTTCTCCAAGGTGCTGGCGCCGGGCCTGCGCCTGGGCTACGTGGTCGCACCCCCGGCGATCATGCCCAAGCTGCTGCAGGCCAAGCAGGCGGCCGATCTGCACAGCCCCAGCTTCAACCAGCGGATGGTGGCCGAAGTACTCAAGGACGGCTTCCTCGACCGCCACGTGCCCACCATCCGCGCGCTCTACAAGCGTCAGTGCCAGGCCATGCTCGACGCGCTGAAGCAGGAGATGGCGGGGCTGGACGTGCAGTGGAATTCGCCCGACGGCGGCATGTTCCTGTGGGCGCGCCTGCCCGCCGGGGTCGACGCCATCGCGCTGCTGCCCAAGGCCGTGGACAAGGGCGTGGCCTTCGTGCCCGGCGCCGCCTTCTACGCCGACGACGCCGACCCGCGCACGCTGCGCCTGTCCTTCGTGACGGCCAGCGAAGAGCAGATCCGCATCGGCATCAAGGCGCTGGCCGACGCCGTCCGCGAAGCGGTGCAGGGCTGAAGGACCGACATGGCTCCCGCGCCCGCCACTTCGTGTGCTTCGCTGTCCCCCGGCGGCGACCGCACCCCGCTCAAGCTCTGGGGCCGGATCAGCTCGATCAATGTGCGCAAGGTGGTGCTGTGCGCCCAGATGCTGGGCGTGCCCTTCGAGCGCATCGACGCGGGCCTGAGCCACGGCGTGGTGGACACGCCCGACTACCGCGCCAAGAACCCCAACGGTCTGGTGCCGCTGCTGGAAGACGGCGACTTCACGCTCTGGGAGTCGAACGCCATCGTGCGCTACCTGTGTGCCCGCCAGGCCGAAGCCGCGGCGAGCCCCGATGGAACGGCGCCCGACTGGTACCCCGCCGACCTGCAACACCGCGCCGACGCCGAGCGCTGGATGGACTGGCAGCAGACCACGCTCAACCCTGCCGGCAGCCCCGCCTTCAAACAGTGGTTCCGCACGCCCGCCGCGCAACGCGATCCGGTGGTCATCGCGGCCTCGGTGGCGGCGGCCGAGCCACTGTTCGCACAGCTGAATGACCACCTGGCCCACCAGCCCTTCATGGCCGGTGCGGCGCTCACCATGGCCGACATCCCGATCGCCTGCGAGGTCCACCGCTGGTGGGGCCTGCCGCAGCCGCGCCCGGCCTGGCCGCACCTCGAACGCTGGTACGCCCACTGGCTCAGCCAGCCCGCCAGCCGCGGCGTGCTCGACCTGCCCCTGTCCTGACACCGGAGAACCTTCATGCCGACACGCGCCTTCAAACAGGTCGACGTCTTCACCACCACACCCTACCGCGGCAACCCGCTGGCGGTGGTGCTCGACGGCACGGACCTGGACACGGCCACGATGCAGCACTTCACCAACTGGACCAACCTGTCCGAATGCACCTTCGTGCTGCCGCCCACGCCCGAGGGCGCGGCCGCCGGCGCCGACTACCGCGTGCGCATCTTCTGCCCCGGGCGCGAACTGCCGTTCGCAGGCCACCCCACGCTGGGCACCTGCCACGCCTGGCTGCAGGCCGGCGGCACACCGCGCGGCGAGCAGGTGGTGCAGGAATGCGGCGTGGGGCTGGTGAAGATCCAGCGCGACGGCGACCGGCTCGCGTTTGCGGCGCCGCCGCTGCGCCGGGGCGGACCGCTGGACGAAGCCGACCTGGCGCTGATCGCCCGCGGCCTGGGCGTGGCACGCGAAGACATCAGCGCGCACGCCTGGTGCGACAACGGGCCGCAATGGCGCGGCGTGATGCTGCGCAGCGCCGAACAGGTGCTGGCGCTGCGGCCGGACGCCGAGTGCCTGGAAGGCCTGGAAATCGGCGTGGTCGCGCCCCAGACCTCGGGCGAGACGCAGTTCGAGGTGCGCGCCTTCTTCCCCGGCAACCACAGCCTGACCGAAGACCCGGTGACCGGCAGCCTCAACGCCGCGCTGGCGCAGTGGCTCATCGGCGCCGGCCTGGCGCCCGATCGCTACGTGGCCGCGCAAGGCACGGTGCTGGCGCGCGAAGGCCGGGTGCACATCCAGCGCGACGCCGGCGGCACGATCTGGGTCGGCGGCGCCAGCGTCACCTGCATCGACGGCCTGGTGCAACTGTGACCGCCGCCGCTCCCGCCCAGCTCGACCACCTGGTGGTCGCCGCACGCACGCTGGACGATGGCGTGGCCTGGTGCCGGGCCACCCTGGGCGTGGAGCCCGGCCCCGGCGGCGCGCACCCGCTGTTCGGCACCCACAACCGGCTGCTGCGGCTGGACAGCGTCGACCACCCGCGGGCCTACCTGGAGATCATCGCCATCGATCCGCCGGTGCGGCCTCAGCGCGCCCCGGGCTTGAAGCGCTGGTTCGACCTCGACGACCCGGCCCTGCAGGCCCGGCTCGCACAACAGGGGCCGCAACTGGTGCACTGGGTGGCGGCCGTGCCCGATCTCGCGGCCGCGACGGCGGCCTGGGCCGCGCTGGGCATCGACCGTGGCCCGGCGCTCGCGGCGTCGCGCCCCACGCCGGACGGCCTGCTGCAGTGGCAGATCACCGTGCGCGACGACGGGCAACGCCTGTTCGACGGCGCCTTGCCAACCCTGATCCAGTGGGGCGACACGCACCCGTCGGCCCGCATGGCCAGCGCCGGTCTGACCCTGCGCAGCCTGCACCTGCAGCATCCGCAGGCCGACCGCCTGCAACAGGCTCTGGCCGCCATTGGCCTAACCAGCGTGGCGGCCTCTGCAGGGCCGGCACGCCTCATCACCCGCCTGAGCGGGCCCGACGGGCAAGAGCGGTGCCTGACGCATCCGCTGCTGGCCGCCGGCAACCCCTCTTTCCCCTGAGCGGCACACCGCCGCACCGAAGAACCGCCCCATGACCCTGCCCACCCGCACCGACATCGAAGCCGCCGCCGAGGTGGTGTACCGCGAATTCCCGCCCACGCCGCAGTACCGCTGGGCGCTGCTGAGCCAGCGCCTGGGCACCGACTGCTGGGTCAAACACGAAAACCACACCCCGGTGGGCGCGTTCAAGATCCGGGGCGGGCTGACCTACTTCGACCAGTTGCGCCGGCGCGGCGAGCTGCCGCGCGAAGTGATCAGCGCCACCCGCGGCAACCACGGCCAGAGCATCGGCTGGGCCGCGCGCGCCCACGGCGTGCGTTGCACCATCGTCGTGCCGCATGGCAATTCGGTGGAAAAAAACGCGGCCATGCGGGCGCTGGGCGTGCAGCTCATCGAACACGGCAGCGACTTCCAGGAAAGCCGCGAACACGCCATGCAACTGGCGGCCGAACGCGGCGCCCACATGGTGCCCAGCTTTCACCCCGACCTGCTGCGCGGCGTCAGCACCTACTGGTGGGAATTCCTGCGCGCCGTGCCCGATCTGGCGGTGGCCTACGTGCCCATCGGCCAGGGCTCGGGCGCCTGCGCCGCAATCGCGGCCAAAACCGCGCTGAACCACCCGGTGCGCCTGGTCGGCGTGATCAGCGCGCACGCCACCACCTATGCCGACTCGCTGGCGGCGGGCCGCGTGGTCGAAGCCCCCGTGTCCACCGAGCTGGCCGATGGCATGGCCTGCCGGGTGGCCGATGCCGCGGCACTGGCGATCCTGGGCCCCCACCTCCACCACCTGGTGCCGGTGAGCGACGCCGACGTGGCCCAAGCCATGCGCTGGCTGTTCGCCGACACCCACAACGTGGCCGAAGGCGCTGGCGCGGCGGCCCTGGCGGCGGCCTGGCAGGAACGCGATCAACTGGCCGGTCGGCCGGTGGGCATCGCCCTGACGGGCGGCAATGTCGACAGCGCCGTGCTGGCGCGGGTGCTGGGCGCGGCGGCCTGAAAGAAACCGCCTCAGGCGGCGGCCGGCCGGACCAGGCGGGCCACGACCTCGCAGAACGCCTCGACGGCGTCGGTCTTGAACACCACTTCGGCCACGCCGACGGCGTCGGCCTCGGACTGCAGTTCGTCGCTGATGTAGCCAGAAGCCACCGCCACCGGCAACCCCGGGCTGATGGCCCGCACCGCGCGCGCCACATCCAGCCCCGACATGCCCGGCATGTTGTAGTCGGTCATCAGCAGGTCGAAGCGCTCGGGTGCGGCGCGCACCGCATCGATGGCTTCCTGCTGGTCGGTGAAGGCCGACACCTGGTAACCCCGACGCTCCAGCAGGCGACGCACCAGGAACACCAAGGTGTCGTCGTCATCGAGATACAGGATGTGTCGGGGCGTCGCGGGTGTTTCGGCCATCGGGCTCACCTCCGGTGAAGCGGGTACAGGATCAGCTGACATTGTGACCGCTTCGGCCGGTGCCGGGGCGCCCTCACCTGCCGTCGCAGTCACGGCCGGCACCGAAGCCGGCTGCGTCATGGCCGACGCCCCCGGGAAATAGAGCGAAAACCGCGTGCCCTCCGCCGTGCCCGAACAGACTTCAATCGCGCCGCCGTGCGCCTGCACGATGCCCAGCACCACCGACAGCCCCAGCCCGGTGCCGCGGCCCACGGCCTTGGTGGTGAAGAAGGGTTCGAAGATGCGCGCACGGGTCGCCTCGTCCATGCCGCAGCCGTCGTCGGCCACGGTGATGCACACCGCATCCACGCCGTCCTGCCGGCAGGTCTGCGCCACCTCGTCCGGGAGTTCGGCCGCGTCGTGCCGGACACCACGCACCTGGTATTCGATGCGGCCGGACCGGCCTTCGAGCGCGTGGATGGCGTTGGTGCCCAGGTTCAGCAGCACCTGACCCAGCTGGGTAGCGTCGGCCCGCAAGGCCGGCGTGGCCGGGTCGATGGTGGTGAACAGTTGCACCTGCGGCGTGATCGCCGTGCGCAGCAGGGCACAGGTTTCGTTGACGATGGTCGCCGGCTCCACCGGCATGCGCTCCAGCGGCTGCTGGCGCGAGAACGCCAGGATCTGGCGCACCAGCTCGCGCCCGCGGCGCGCGGCCGCGCTGATTTCGTGCAGGCTTTCCTGCGCCGGCGAACCCGCGCCCACGTCCTGCCGGGCCAGGTCCGCATTGCCCAGAATGGCCGCCAGGATGTTGTTGAAGTCGTGCGCCACGCCGCCGGCCAGCGTGCCCAGCGCCTCCATCTTCTGCGACTGCGCCAGATGCTGTTCAAGCACCTCGCGCTCGGCCTGCGCCTGCTTGAGCGAGGTGATGTCCACAAACGTGAAAACGACGTGTTGCAGACCGCCGAGCACGTCGTTCTCCGGATAGGCGTTGCACAGCGCCCAGCGCAGCGCCGGGGCATTCGGCTGGTGAAAGCCCAGCACCATGTCCGACACCGGCCGCCCTGTGGCCAACACCCGCTCGAACGGCCGCTCGAACGGCCGCTCGGGGCGCGGCATGCGCTGCCCGCTTTCCCGCAGGGGCTTCCACACCGGCAGCATGTGCACCACACCCTGGTCGGCCAGACCCAGGAAACGGCGCGCCGCCGAATTGATGGTCACCACGCTGTGGTCGGGCCGGAACACGATCACCCCGGCGCCGAGGTTTTCGACCAGGGCGCGCCATTCGGCCTCGCGGCTGGCCATCGAGTGGCGCGCCTGCTCGGCGTCACGCCGCAGGCGCAGCGACACCAGCGCCGCGTAGAGCACCGCCCGCAGCAGCTTGGTCATCAGGAAAGCGAACAGAAACGCCGGCATCACATCGGGCCAGACCAGCCCGCTCGCAACCACCACCGCAGCCAGCGCCAGCAGAACCGCTCCTTCGAACAGCGTCAGCAGCCGCAACGCGTTGAACTCCGGCACCTGCCAGCCTCCGTCGACCTGCTGGAGATCGCGCAGCGCCAGCGTGGCCGCGACCAGAACAGGCAGAGAGAACAGCACAAAACGCGTGCCCAAGCCATCGCTGACGGCATAGAGCCCTGCATGGGCCAATGTCAGCGCCCCCATGGTCAGCGCCACCAATCGAAGCGGCAACGGCAGGCGCAGATAACTGCGCAAGCCCAACCAGACCATCAGCACACTGGCATTGACCGCCAGACTGGCCAGGATCGCCGCTTGGGGCGGCCCACCCCCGGCCCGCAGCCACAGCCCGAGCGACCCCAGGAGGCTCGCCACCGATGCCAGCGACCACCACCCCGGCCCGCGGATGGACGGGTAGCGCCGGGCCTGCGCCCAGAAGGCCAGCGCGATCAGCACGTCCGCGCCCATCCGCACCAGCACCAGCGTGGGCAGATCAAGCGTCATGAAGCGCGAACCAGACGGACATCACGCCATTGGAACACGGCCGCGTGACGGTCAAGCACGCGAAAAATCACCCGGAAAACGCCCATTTCCCAGTGCCTCGCTGACGGGCCGGCGCCACGCCAGTCACTGCCCAGTCACTGCCGGGACAAACGCGGCCCGGTGGGCTCGCACAGAATCGCCGCCCATGGGAAACCTTTACCTTGTGCGCCACGGACAGGCGTCATTCGGCGCCGCCGACTACGACCAGCTCAGCCCCCTCGGCCGGCAACAGGCCGAGCGGCTCGGCCGTTACTGGGCCGAACGCGGACTGCGGCCAGCCGCCGTGCTCATGGGCTCGCTGCGCCGCCATGCGCAGACCTGGGCCGGCATCGCCGAAGGGGCCGGCTTCGACCTCGAACCGCTGGTCTGGCCCGGCCTCAACGAATACGACAGCGAGGCGGTGATCCGCGCGATCCACCCCCAGCCACTGGAAAAACCCCAGACGCCCGAGGGCTACCGGCAGCACTTCCGGGTGCTGCGCGACGGACTGCGTCAGTGGATGGACGGCACCATCAGCCCCGAGGGCATGCCCAGCTACGACGCCTTCGCGCACGGCGTGACCAGCGCGCTGGACCACGTGCGCGGCCAGCACCACGGGCAGGACGTGATCATCGTCTCCAGCGGCGGCCCGATCTCCACCGCCGTGGGCCGTGTGCTGGGCCTGAGCCCCGACACCACGATCGAACTGAACCTGCGCATTCGCAACAGCGCGGTGACACAGTTCCAGTTCAACCCCAAGCGGCACAGCCTGCTGACCTACAACACGCTGCCCCATCTCGACAGTCCGGATTACACGGACTGGATCACCTTCGCCTGAGCGGCGCTGCACAGTCCCCTGGCGTGCGCCTGGATGCCCGCGTTCGCGGGCATGACGGGACTGGCGTCGCGGGCTGACGGGCTGACGGGCTGACGGGCTGACGGGCTGACGGGCTGACGGGCTGACGGGCTGACGGGCTGACGGGCTGACGGGCTGACGGGCTGGCGGAGCAGGACGAACGGTGATGCCACGCCGGCGTTTCTGCACGGGCAGTAACCCAGCGGCAGCGTGTCTGTCGTGCCCACAACCTTGCCCGTCGTTCCCGCGCAGGCGGGAACCCAGCCCCCGCACAACCACGCCCAAACCCACACATCTGGATGCCCGCGTCCGCAGGCATGGCGGTCTTCTCGCAGGCTGCGTTACCGCGCCGGGTAGGCCGGCTGCTCGTTCAGCGTGTCCGGCGGCAAACGGTCGATCTCGCCCAGCAGCCGGGCCAGCGCCCGGCCGGCGGCGTCAAGCAGGGCGTGGCCGTCTTCGGCCGTGGCCGCCGCGGCATTGCCGGCGGCGCCTTCGGGGTGGTAGTCCTGCATCATCCAGGCCAGCTTGGCGCTGCGGCCGTTGCCCAGCGTGGCGAAACGTTCGGCCCGGTCCTGCGACGTGGAGCGGAAATCCCGTGCCCGGTCCTGGCGCACGCGCCCGGGCGCCAGCGCCAGCATCAGCGACGTTTCCACCGCGCCCGCGTGCACGCCGAACCGGTGTTCGGCCGCGCTGAAGCGCTCATTGACGTCGCGCCCGTCGGGGTCGGTCAGGGGCAGGTTGAACCAGTTGACGCTGTAGACCAGCAGGCCAAGCCGGGCCCGCAGGTCGCGCGCCACCAGGTCGAGTGCGCCCACCTGCCCGCCGTGGCTGTTGAACAGCACCAGCTTGCGCACCCCGCTGGCGGCCACGCATTCACCGATCTCCGTCCACACCCGGATCAGCGTTTCCGCCTTCAGCGTCAGCGTGCCGGCAAAACGCGTGTGCTCGGGCGAGAAGCCGATGGCCTGCGTGGGCAGAAACAGCGCCGGCAGATCGGCCGGCAGGTGCGGCAGGGCCGCCGCGATCACGCCGTTGACGATGTCGGTGTCCACCGACAGCGGCAGGTGCGGCCCATGTTGTTCGGTGGCCGCCACCGGCAGCACCGCGATGGCGCGGGCGCGGTCCAGCGCAGCGAAGTCGGCGGTGCTGAGGTCGGCCCAGTGGCGTGGCGTGGCGTTCATGGGTCGGATCTTAGGCCAAGGCCGGCGCTCGCACCGCCTTGCCGACCGCGCCAACGCAGGCTGGCACGGGCTGGCACGCGCCGGTTCAGGGGTAGAGCCAGCGCCGCGACCAGGGCAGTTCGCGCGCGCTGCGCCCCGCCGGCCGGCACAGCACCTGGAACAGCGCGATCTCGTCGTGCTCGAAGGCCCAGGCGCAACCGGCCAGGTACACGCGCCAGATGCGCCAGTGCCGCTCGTCCACCAGTTGCCGCAGCGACTCGGTCCGGGCCTCGAAGGCGTCGCTCCAGCACTGCAGGGTGCGCGCGTAGTGGCGGCGCAGGTTTTCCACGTCAAAGGCCTCCAGCCCACCTTCCTGCAGCGTGCGCAGCACGGTGCCGATGTGCGGCAGCTCGCCCTGCGGGAAGACGTAGCGCTCGATGAAGCCCCCGCCGCCGTGGGCCGTCTCACCGTCCTGCGGATCGGTGCTGGTGATGCCGTGATTCATGGCCCAGCCGTCGGGCACCAGCAGGTCGCGGATGCGCGTGAAGTACGGCGTCAGGTGGTTCAGCCCCACGTGCTCGAACATGCCGACGCTGGTGATGCGGTCGAACGGCCCGTCGCTCACGTCGCGGTAATCCTGCAGGCGGATGTCGATCCGGTCCTGCAGGCCCGCCGCCTGCACACGTTCGGTCGCCAGATCGAACTGCTGCTGCGACAGCGTGATGCCGACGCAGCGCGCGCCGAACTTCTGCGCCGCCCGCAGCACCAGCGCGCCCCAGCCACAACCGATGTCGAGCAGCCGCTGGCCCGGCGCCAGCCGGACCTTGGTGAGGATGTGGTCGATCTTCTTTTCCTGCGCCTGGGCCAGCGTCTCGTCGCCGTTCTCAAAATAGGCGCAGGAATAGACCATCGCCGGGTCCAGCCACTGGGCATAGAAGGCGTTGGACACGTCGTAGTGGTACTGGATGGCCTGGCGGTCGCTTTGCCGCGTGTGCTGGAAGCTGCGCCGGATGCGCCCGAGCAGCCCGCCTTCGGGCTCGGCCGTGTCGGCCAGCCGGTGGGCCACGGCCAGGATGTCGCCCAGGCGGCCTTCGACATCGATCAGGCCTTCCACGTAAGCCTCGCCCAGCGTGGCCAGGCTGGGGTCGATCAGCAGCCGCAGCGCCTGCGGGTCGCGCACGCGAATCTCCACCTGCGGCTGTTCAAAATCACCCAGGGCCAGCGACGCGCCGCCGCTGTCGCCCCAGCGCAAACGTACCGGCAGGTTCGCTGTGCGCCGCACCCGCTGCGCCCATGGCTGCAGAGCCAGTTCCACCATCGATCCCATGCATGCACCTCCATGCCGACAGGTCGTTGAAAGACAAGCGAACCCGCTTTTTAGCCCAATCGGGCGGGGCTGTGAACCGCATGGGCATTCAAACGCCTCTATCGAAGCGATAGCACGGCCCCGCCATCCAACAGCCAGCGCTGATATTTGGCGACAATCTCCGGCAGCAGCGGGAACCCCGGCCGGGGTGCCGCGCTCCTATCTGCGGGCCCTCCCGGCCCGCGCCCGCCCCCTCGCCCCACGTTCACCATGCTCGGTTTCGCCGCTTTGTTGTCTTCGCTGTTTCCGCCGTTGCGCCGGCTGGCTTTTCTGGGGCTGGCAGCGCTGTGGGGAGCCACCGGGGCGTCGGCGCAGAGCCTGTTGGCCGGCCCGGTGGTCAGCACCGCCCAGGTGCGCGCCGAACTCATGGCCCACGCGCCCCAGGGCGCCGCGCCGGGCGCCACCGTCTGGGTCGGCCTGCAACTGCGCCACACCCCCGACTGGCACACCTACTGGAAGAACCCGGGCGATTCGGGCCTGCCCACCGAACTGAACTGGACCCTGCCGCCCGGCGTGAGCGCGGGCGCCATCCAGTGGCCCACGCCGCGCAAGTTCCCGCTCGGCACCCTGGCCAACTACGGCTACGACGGCACCGTGCTGCTGCCCGTGCCGCTGACCGTGGAGCCCGGCTTCAGCGGCCAGCAGATCGACGTGCAGCTCCAGGCCAACTGGCTGGTCTGCCGCAAGGAATGCATTCCCGAAGAAGGCAGCTTCAGCCTGCGCATTCCCGTGCTGGGCTCGACCGCCTTGAACGGCGCCGCCTTCAACGACGCGCTGGCGGCCGCGCCCAGCGCCCAGCCCACCGGTGCCAGCCAGGTCAGCCCCGGCGACGGCTTCTTGCAGGTGTCGCTGGCCGACCTGCCCGAACGCCTGCGCGGCCGCCCGCTGGAATTCTTCCCCGAAGCGCCCGGCCTGATCGAACCCGGATCGCCCTGGACCCAGGCCTGGGACGGCAGCCGCTGGACGGCCCGCGTGCCGCTGTCGCCGCACCGCGCCGACGCACCCGCCCAGCTCGCGCTGGTGGTGGCCCCGGCCCAGCCGCCGGGCGAAGGCCCGGGCACCGACGGTGTGCGGC
>NZ_BSPB01000010.1:0-68879 GCF_030160815.1 Hydrogenophaga electricum
GGGCGCGCCAGCGGTCGGCATCCCGCCCGCTGGCGGCAGGGCGGGGGCCGTGGGCAGCACCGCATGCGCGGTCGAGCGCGGGGCGGCGAGGGCGCTTTCCACCGCGTGGCGCACGGCTTGGTGCACCTCGCGGCTGTCGCGGAAGCGGACTTCGATCTTGGTCGGGTGCACGTTCACGTCGACCCGGGTCGGATCGATGTGGACGTACAGCGCGTACACCGGCTGACGGTGGCCGTGCAGCACGTCTTCGTAGGCGCTGCGCGCGGCGTGGGTGATGACCTTGTCGCGCACGAAGCGGCCGTTGACGTAGGCGAACTGCCAGTCGGCGCGCGATCGCGCGGCGTCGGGCACGCCGGCGAAACCCCAGACCTGCAGCCGCTGCACGCCGCCCGCCAGTGCCGCTTCACCGGGCACGGCGTCGGCCGGCCAGTTCACGGCCACGGCCTGCTCGACGAAGTCCTCACCCAGCACGTCGGCCAGACGGCGGCGCAGCGCGTCCAGGGTGTGCTCGCCGCCGGCCAGGTCGGGCGCCACGGCGCGCCACTGCGCGACCAGCTTGCCGTCGTGCCAGATGGCAAAACCCACTTCGGGCCGCGCCAGCGCGTGGCGGCGCACGGCTTCGATGCAGTGCGCCAGTTCGGTGCTTTCCGATTTCAGGAACTTGCGCCGCGCGGGGGTGGCGAAGAACAGCTCGCGCACTTCCACGGTGGTGCCGCGGGTGCGGGCGGTGGGCTGCAGTTCGCCGCTGCGGCCGTCCAGCAGCCAGCCGTGCGCGGTGGCGCCGTCGTCGGTGCGGGTGAGGATGCTGACTTCCGCGATGGAGCAGATGGCCGCCAGCGCTTCGCCCCGGAAGCCCATGGTGTCGACCGCTTCCAGCTCCTGGAGGCTGGCGATCTTGCTGGTGGCGTGGCGCTTGAGCGCGGTGGGCAGTTCGTCGCGCAGGATGCCCACGCCGTCGTCTTCGACGCTGATCAGGCGCACGCCGCCGGCCTGCAGCCGCACGGTGATCTGGGTGCCGCCGGCGTCCAGCGCGTTGTCCACCAGTTCCCGCACCACCGAGGCCGGGCGCTCGACCACTTCGCCGGCCGCGATCTGGCTGATCAGTTCGTCGGGCAGCTCCCGGATGGGACGGCGGGGCGGGGCGGTCAGGGGCTGGGGTGCGTTCACGCGTTCATTGTAAGAACGGCGCACCGGGGCCATGGCCGCTGCAGGGATAATCGCGCGCCATGGAACTGGTAATGATGCTGATCGACTTCATCCTGCATGTGGATAAGCACCTGCAGGCGTTTGTGCAGACCTACGGCGCCTGGGTCTATGCGCTGCTGTTCCTGATCATCTTCGTCGAGACCGGGCTGGTCGTCATGCCCTTCCTGCCGGGCGATTCGCTGCTGTTCATCGTCGGGGCGCTGTGCGGCGCCGGGCTGATCGACTACCCGCTGGCGGCCGGCCTGATGCTGTTGGCCGCCATCGCGGGCGACCAGCTCAACTACAGCATCGGGCGCTATTTCGGCCCCAAGGTGTTCCAGTGGGAAAACTCGCGCTTTTTCAACAAGAACGCGTTCAACCAGGCGCACAACTTCTACGAGCGCTACGGCGGCGTGACCATCATCCTGGCGCGCTTCATGCCGTTCATCCGCACCTTCGCACCGTTCGTGGCGGGCGTGGCCGAGATGACGCGCAGCAAGTTCACCGCCTACAACGTGATCGGTGCCGTGATCTGGGTGATCGGTCTGACGGCCGCCGGTTACTGGTTCGGCAACCTGCCCTGGGTGCAGGCCAACCTGAGCAAGATCATCTGGGCGCTGATCTTCGTGCCGGGCCTGATCGCCATCATCGGTGGCTGGCGCGCCAGCCGCCAGAACAAGGCGGCCTGATGCGGCCCGCTGCCGCAGGCCATGGGGGGGCGTTACCGGCCAGCATCCTGCTGCTGGAGCACCCGAAAAGCCCGTCCCGAGACAGCACCTACCTGGCCCGTTTCCTCCTGGAGGCCTGGGAGCCGCGCTGCCGCGTGGTGCGCCATGCGGACCCGCGCGATGTGCCGGCGGCCGACCTGCTGTTCATGCACGTCGACCTGTCGGTGCTGCCGCGTGATTACCAGGCCGTGGCCGCCCGTTTTCCCGCGACCGTCAATGCAGGGCTCACCGACATCCGCAAGCGCCGGCTCAGTCACCACCAGGTCTTTCGCGGTGACGGCTACACCGGGCCGGTGATCGTCAAATCCAGCCTCAATTACGCGGGCCAACCCGAGCGCCGCGCTGCGGGGGAAACACCGCCGCCGCGGTCGGCCTCGGGCCATGTCATCAGCAGCAAGGCCGACTACCAGGTTCTGCCCTCGGCCGACGACGTTCCCGACGCCTGGTGGGACGATGAGCAACTGGTGATCGAGCGTTTTGTCCCCGAGCGCCACGACGGCCAGTATGTGCTGCGCGAGTGGTATTTCCTGGGCGACGCGGAATTCACCCGCGCAGAAACTGCCCCCTATCCGGTCATCACCAGCGGCGATTACCGGCCCGATCTGGTGCGCGAGATCCCGCCCAATCTGCGCCGCTTCCGGCGCCAGTGGCAGATCGACTACGGCAAGATCGACTTCGTGATGCACCAGGGCGAGGCCGTGATTTTTGACGTCAACAAGACGCCGACCGTGGCCCGGCCCGACACCGAAGCCGCGCGGCGCCTGGTTGACACGCTGGCGGCGGGACTCGGTTCCTTGCTGGCGCGGCAGCGCGCCGACTGATCGCGGCTTGGCCGCCTGCGTGCCGGGCGGGTGGCGGCGGCAACCCGGCGGTGATCGGCCGCCGGATGTTTACAGCGTGCGCGTGCGGGCCAGCGGCGGGTTTTGCTGGAAGTAGCGCACCACGCCGCGCAACAGGGCGTCGGCCAGGTCGTTCTGGTAGGCGGCGCTGCGCAGGCGGGTTTCTTCGTCGGGGTTGCTGATGAAGGCGGTTTCGACCAGCACGCTTGGGATGTCGGGGGCCTTGAGCACCGCAAAGCCGGCCTGTTCGACCTGGGGCTTGTGCAGCTTGCCGACGCGGCCGACCTCGCCGAGCATCGCGGTGCCGACCTTGAGGCTGTCCTTGATCTGGGCCGTGGTGCTCATGTCCAGCAGGGCACGCTGCACGGTGGCGTCCTTGCTGCGCACGTTGAGGCCGCCCACCAGATCGGCCGCGTTTTCCTTGTCGGCGATCCAGCGCGCCGCGGCGCTGCTGGCACCCTTGGTGCTGAGCGCATAGACACTGGCGCCTTGCGGGCGTGCCGTCATGAAGGCGTCGGCGTGGATGCTGATGAACAGGTCGGCCCGGACACGCTGGGCCTTCTGCACGCGCACATTCAGCGGCACGAAGAAGTCGCCGTCGCGGGTCAGGTAGGCGCGCATGGGGTTGCCGTTGATGCGGGTGCTGTTGATGCGGTCGCGCAGCTTCAGCGCGATTTGCAGCACGACGTCCTTCTCGCGCGTGCCGCCCGGCCCGATGGCGCCCGGGTCTTCGCCGCCGTGGCCGGGGTCGAGCGCCACGAGGATCAGGCGCTCGGTGCCCGATGAGCTGCCGGGGGGGGCGGTCTTGCCGCGGCGCGTGCTGGCGGGCGCCGCCGCGGATGGGGCTGCGGCGGCCGTGGCCGGTGGCTGCTGGCGTTCGCGCTCGGCGATCAGCTGACCCAGGGGGTCTTCGGCGGCAGGCGCACCGGCGGCGCCCGGTTCGCGCAGTGCCGACAGATCCAGGCCCAGCAGGCGCGCGGCGCGCTCGCTGCTGGCATCGGTGTCGCGCATGTACTGCGCCACCAACTGGTCCAGCGGGTCGACGGCGTGTTGCGGGTACAGATCGAGCACGAGCCGGTGCTGGTAGGCCGCCACCGGCGTGAGCTGGAACACCTGCGGTCGCACAGGCTGCTTGAGGTCGAGTGTGAGCCGGGCCACGCCCGGGCCGGCCGGTGCCACGCGCACGGCGGCCAGATTGGGGTCGTCCGTGCGCAGTTGGCTGGCCAGGCTTTGCAGGCTCTCGACCAGGTCCACCCCTTCGATGTCGGCGACCAGTTGGCGCGGGTTGTCGGTGCGTGTCGACCGTAGGCGCAGCGCGCCGTCGGATTCGATGGTGACGCGGGTGTAGTCGGGGGCGGGCCACAGGCGCACGGCGATGACGGTGGCACCCCAGGCGATGTGCTGCCGCCCGATCAGCAGGATCAGCAGGCCTGCGCGCAGCAGGTGGCGCCGTGCGGGCGGGGGTGCCGTCATGAGCGGGCGGCCTCCAGCAGTTGCTGGCCAGCCGGTGTGTGGGCGAGCAAGGTCACGCGGCGGGCGGGGGCTTCAGCGGTGTCCGGATGGGCCATGTCGTGATCGGGGGAAAGGGTCAGTTCGGCATCGACCACGCCCATCAGGCCGGTGGCGCGTTCGGGCCATTCCACCAGCTTGAGGCCGGGGCTGGCGAAAAGTTCGCGGAAACCGGCATCCTCCCACTCGCGCGGGTCGGTGAAGCGGTAGAAGTCGAAGTGCCAGATGGACAGCGTCTCGCCGGGCTGCAGCAACGGGCACGCGGTGCTGCTGTGCGGCTCGACCACCGCGTAGGTCGGGCTCTTGATGCGGCCCTGCACGCCCAGGGCGCGCAGCAGGTGGCGTACCAGCGTGGTTTTGCCGGCGCCCAGGTCGCCGTGCAGCACGAGGGTGGCGCGCACAATGGCCGGGCAGGCGGCCAGGCGCTGCGCGAACGCGGCGGTGTCGGCTTCGGTGGCCCATTGGGTGGACCACGCGGCCGGGGGCGTTTCTACAATGCGCGGGTCATGAAACCCGGTCTGGATGCTGCTCAACTCGTCTCACGGATTCAGGCCTGGGGCCGGGAACTGGGATTCTCCCAAATCGGCGTGGCGGGCGTGAATCTTTCGAGCGCCGAACCCGGTTTGCAGGCCTGGCTGGCGGCGGGCTTCCACGGTTCCATGGACTATATGGCCAGCCACGGGCTCAAGCGCGCCCGGCCCGCCGAGCTGGTGCCCGGGACCGTGAGCGTGCTCACGGCGCGCATGGACTACCTGCCGCGCGACGCGGCGCCGGACTGGACCGAGCGCGAGCTGGCGCGGCTGACGCGCCCGGGCGAGGCGGTGGTGTCGGTCTACGCCCGGGGGCGCGACTACCACAAGGTGTTGCGCCAGCGCCTGCAGAAGCTGGCCGAACGGCTGGCGGTTGAGGTGGGGCCTTTCGGGCACCGCGCCTTCACCGATTCGGCGCCGGTGCTCGAGGCGGAACTGGCGGCCCGCAGCGGCCAGGGCTGGCGCGGCAAGCACACGCTGGTGCTGCACCGCGAGGGCGGCTCCCTGTTCTTTCTGGGCGAGGTGTATGTGGACATCGCGTTGCCGCCCAGCGAGGCCGTGTCCTCGCACTGCGGGGCCTGCAACGCCTGCGCCGAGGCCTGCCCGACCGGGGCCATCGTCGCGCCGTACCGGCTCGATGCGCGCCGCTGCATTTCCTACCTCACCATCGAACACGCCGGGCCGATTCCGGCCGAACTGCGGCCGTTGCTGGGCAACCGCATCTACGGCTGCGACGACTGCCAATTGGTGTGCCCGTGGAACAAGTTTGCGCGGCGCAGCGCCTTGCCCGATTTCGACGAGCGCCCGGGTCTGGCCGGTGCGGATCTCGCCACCTTGCTGGGCTGGTCCGAGGCGGAGTTCCTGCAGCGCACCGAAGGCAGCCCGATCCGCCGCATCGGCCACGAACGCTGGCTACGCAACGTGGCCGTGGCCCTGGGCAACGCGCTGCGCCACCGCGAGGACGCGGCCTGGCGCACAGCGCTGGCCGCGCGCGCCAGGCACCCGAGTGCCCTGGTGCGTGAGCATGTGGACTGGGCGCTGGCGCAAAAGCCTGCCGGCGGCTGAGGCCGGCGGGCCGGCAGCATTTCACAATCGGTTGCCTTCTGCGGGGTTTCTGGGGGAACGGAGGGCGTGGCGCCGCTATCATCGTCTGCATGAACCTGCTCGCGTCGATGCACGATCTTTTGCTGCGCTGGGGGCAGCAGGTGCTGGCCGCCTGGCGCGCCTGGTGGCAGGTGATGCTGATCGGTGCCCAGATCGTGGTGCTGGCGCTGTCACCGTCCAGCTACGACAGCCCCGCCGAGCGCAGCGCGGTGCTGTCGCACCTGTACCGGGCCAGCGCGCCCTTGCTGACCTGGTTTCTGGTGCTTTCGGCCCTGGTCAGCCTGGTGCTGATCCGCATCGTCGTGGCCACCGCCTTCAGCTACGGGTTGTCGCAGTACGCGCTCGAAGTGCTGGTGCGCACCCTGGTGCTGGAGCTGATCCCGCTGTACACCGCGCTGTTCGTGGCATTGCGCTACACCATGCCGGAGGCCCAGCGCATCCGCCGGCTGCTGGCCGACCAGCACCGCCGCGGCGTGTATCACGAGCCGCAGACCCTGCTGCGCGAGCAGATGCTGCCGCGCGCGCTGGCGGGCGCGTTTTCGGTGTGGTTGCTGGCGGCCCTGAGTGGCCTGACGGCACTGGTGCTGACCTATCTGAACGTCTACGGTTTTTCGCCCTGGGGGCTGGCCGCCTACAACCGGGGCGTGGGCAGCGTGTTCACGCCGGCGGTGTCGCTGATCTTCGTGCTCAAGACCCTGTTCTTCAGCCTGGCGGTCGCCTTTGTGCCGATGGGATCGAGCGCGCAGCGCGACGTGCTGGGTGGCTATTCGCGCCGCAGCGACATTTCCGAGTTTGCCCGCCTGCTGTCGGTGCTGCTGCTGCTCGAAGTGGTATCGCTGCTTGGCAACTATTACTGACACCGACCCCCCCATGACCCAGCCACCTGCTTCCCCCGAACCCGGCACGCCCGAGTCGGTGCGCAACCTCGAATTCAAGGCGGCGTTGCTGCTGCTGCTCATGCTGCTGCTCGTGGCCGGTTCGGCGCTGTATGTCATGTACGCGCGTGGGGTGTTCGAGCGCACGCAGCGCCTGGTACTGATCTCCGACGATTCCGAAGGGGTGGCCACCGGCATGACCATGACCTTTGCCGGCTTTCCGATCGGCCGCGTCGCGCGCATCGATCTGGCGGACGACGGCAACGTGCGCATCCTGGTGGACGTGCCCACCCGCGACGCGCGCTGGCTGCGCACGTCCAGCATCTTCACGATGGAAAAGGCGCTGGTCGGCGGCACCCGCATCCGGGCCTATAGCGGGGTGCTGAGCGATCCGCCGCTCGAAGACGGGGCCGAACGGCACGTGCTGCGGGGCGATGCGGCGGCCGAGATCCCGCAACTCGTGGCGCAGGTGCGCGACCTGCTCACCAACCTCAACCAGATGACGGGCGCGGACTCGGCCCTCAACCAGACCCTTGCCAATGCCCTGGTGGCCACCGAGCGCCTCAAGGGGCCGCAGGGCGCGATGGGGCTGCTCATGGGCAACGAGGCCGACGCGCGCAAGGTGGGCGAGGTGATCGATCGCGCCAACACGCTGCTGGCGCGTGCCGACGGTCTGACCGCGCGGCTGGATTCGCTGGTCACCAACGCCGACCGGCAGGTCTTCGGCCAGGACGGTGGTGCGCCGGGCAGCGCGGCCGGCGGGGGGCTGGTGGGCGATGCGCGGGCCACCGTGCAGCAGCTCAACGGTCTGCTCACCGACACCCGCGGCAGCCTGCAGAAGGTGGATGCTCTGCTGGTGGAAGCGCAAGGCATCGCCAGCAACACCCGCGAAGCCACCGCCGATCTGGGCCTGCTGCGCGCCGATGTCGAGGCCAGCCTGCGCAAGGTCGAGGGCCTCATCAACGACCTCAACCGCAAATGGCCGTTCAAACGCGAAACGGAAATCACCTTGCCATGACCCCCATGCGCCCGAACACCTTTGGGCGGCTTGCCCTCGCCACACTCCTGACCACCTCTGTGCTCGCCGCCTGCAGCAGCTCACCGCCGCCGCCCGACTGGCAGATGAACGCCCAAAGTGCGGTCGAGCGGGCGGCCGATGCCTGGCTTGCGGGCAACGACCGGGTGGCGCAGGCCGAGATCACGCGCGCGCGCAGCGAGGTGGCGCGCACCGGCCAGCCAGCGCTGGCTGCGCGGCTGGAACTGGCGCATTGCGCCACGCGGGTGGCGGCGCTGGTTTTCGACGCCTGCGAAGCCTATGCACCGCTGGCCATTGATGCGGCGGCGCCGGAGCAGGCCTATGCCCGTTATCTGCAGGGCGAAGCGGGCAGTGCCGACGCCGAGCGCTTGCCGTCCGCCCAGCGCCCGCTGGCCCAGGCCAGCCTGGCGGGGGCGGGCACCGATCTGGCGCCTGCACTGGCCCGCATCGATGACCCGCTGTCGCGCCTGGTGGCGGCCGGTGTGCTGCTGCTGCGTGGACAGGCCAGCCCGGCGGTGGTGGCCGATGCCGTGGCGACCGCTTCGGCCCAGGGCTGGCGCCGGCCTTTGATGGCCTGGCTGCGTGTGCAGCAGGAGCGCGCTCGCAGCGGCGGCGCAGAGGACGATGTGCAGCGGCTGCAACGCCGGATCGATCTGGTCGGTGGGCCATCGCCGACGAAGTAAGCCCCGGCCCGTCGTACCGGCGAAAGAAAACCCGGCGCCTGGGCAGGGGCCGGGTGGAGAGGCATCTGCGGTGTGGGCAGATGCGGGGCTGGTGCTGGCTCAGCCGTTGCAATCGCCCCGGACAGCGGCCGGGATGTAGCAGCTGGAGCCACCTTTGGCCTGGCAATTGGTGACAGCACCCACTTCCGCTTCGGCGTCGGAATCGTCCTTGGCGACGCCAATGACGCCATTGGCGCTCAGGGCAATGGCACCGCAGACGCCGTCACCCGAGAAGGTCAGAACCACGTCGCAAGCGGTGGTGCCGCAGTTGCGAACCGCTTCGGAACGGGCCTGGCCTTCGGTGGTCGCATTGACGTAGATCGCGGCATCCCCGGTGGCGGGGTTGTAGGCGATGGCCCCGTTGGGGGTGCCTTCGTTGCTGCCGCCGCAGGCGACGAGAAGGCTGGCGGAGGCGGCCAGTACGGCCCATTTCAAGCTTGGCATCACGGTGCGAACTCCTCTGTGACAGTTGTGTGTTCCGGTAACTCGGCTGGGCACATTGTCGCCCAGTCGGGGAGGTGGTCAACCTTTGCGGGGCGCTTCGGGGTGATGCGACCGGCCAAACGTGGTGGCACCGCATCATCGGGCCGGTTTTGTCAGGCGATGTCGAGGGTGTGGAAGCCGAAGCGGCCCTGGCGGCGGTCGGCGAAATAGTGAATCAAGGTTTCGCGCACCGTGCGAAAGGCGATTTCTTCCCAGGGAATCTCGGCTTCGGTGAACAGGCGCGCTTCCAGTGTCTCGTGGCCGGGGTTGAAGCGGTCGCTGAGCAGGCGGGCGCGGTAATACAGGTGCACCTGCCCCACACGCGGCACGTTCATGAGCGTGAACAACTCGCCCATCTCGATGAGCGCGCCGGCCTCTTCGTCGGTTTCGCGCCGGGCCCCCTCGGCGGTGGTTTCGCCCAGTTCCATGAAGCCGGCCGGCAGCGTCCACTTGCCCCAGCGGGGTTCGATGTTGCGCTTGCACAGCAGCACGTACTCGCCCTGTTCGCCCCAGACCGGCACGGTGCCGACCACATTGAGCGGGTTCTCGTAGTGAACCGTCTGGCACACCGTGCAGATGGCCCGTGGTTTGGTGTCGCCGTCGTCGGGCAGCCGGTAGACCACGGCGGCGCCGCATTCCCGGCAGTGTTTGATGGGGTTGCGCTGCATGCCAAGGAGTGTAGGGGCAAAAAAAAAGGGACCTTGCGGTCCCTCGGAAACAGCGCGAAGGCTCAGGCCTTCTTGCCGTGTTTTTCGATCAGGGCCTTGGCGGTTTCCAGCAGTTGTTTGCCGTTGAAGCCACGCTTGTCCATGTCCTGCACCCACTCGACCTCGACCAGACGCGCCTTGCGCTTGAATTCCTGGGCTTCGGAGGCGGGGATGGTGTAGATGGTGTTGCCTTGTTTGACCGCTGCTTCGCGGCCGGCGGCGTCACCACCTTGCTGCACCTTGCCCAGCCAGGCCGAGGTCTCGATGCCGGAGTTCTTGTCGATGATGGCCTTGAGGTCGGGCGGCAGCGAAGCGTACTTGCCCTTGTTCATCGCCATCACGAAGGTGGTGGTGTAGAGCGCGCCGCCTGCCGGCTCGAATTCGCTGTGGAACTTGGCCAGCTCGTGCACCTTGACCGAGGGCACGACTTCCCAGGGGATCACGCAGCCGTTGATCACGCCCTTGGACAGCGCGTCGGGGATTTGCGGCAGCGGCATGCCCACGGGTGTGGCACCCAGGTAGCCCAGCATCTTGGTGATCTGGCGGGTCGGGCCGCGCACCTTGGAGCCTTGCAGGTCGGTGGCGGTCTTCACCAGCTTGTCGCGCATGTGGAACATGCCGGGACCATGCACCTGCAGCGCGATGGGGTGGACGTCCTTGAACTCGTCCGCCGCCACGGTCTGAACGTATTCCCAGTACGCGCGGGACGTGGCTTCGGCGTTGTTCATCATGAACGGCAGCTCGAACACCTCGATGCGGGGGAAGCGTCCCGGGGTGTTGCCCGGCAGGGTCCAGACGATGTCCACCACGCCGTCCTTGGCCTGGTCGTACAGCTGCACCGGTGAGCCACCCAGCTGCATGGCGGGGTAGGCCTCGAACTTGATGCGGCCATCGGAGTCCTTGGTGACCTTGTCCATCCACGCCTTGTGCATGTTCAGCCACACGTTGGACTGCGGTGCCATGAAGGTATGGAACTTGAGGGTGACGCTTTGCTGGGCGAAACCCACCAATGCCGGCGCGCCCAGGGCAAAGGCGGCGCCAGATTGGAGAAGGGTGCGGCGTTGGATCATCGAAGGTGTCTCCTGAGGGGTCCGGGTGGACCGGTTGGTGAGGCAATTTACCCGTGCCGATTCACTGGCGGTAGAGGTCAAACCCTTGGAGAAGGGTGGATAGGCCGTTTACCGATGAGAAATGAATTCGGATAGGTGAAATTATGTCCGAACGCTGCCGCGGGTAAACCCTTGGTTCAGCGAATCGAGACCACCAGGCTTTCCAGGCCCTGCACATGGGCCTGCAGCACGTCACCGCTGACCACCGCTCCAACCCCCTCGGGCGTGCCCGTGTAGATCAGGTCGCCCGGTTGCAGCGCCCAGGCCCGTGACAGGTGTTCGATGGTCTCGCCGATGTTCCAGATCAGCTTGGATACCGTGCTGCGCTGCCGGTCCTGGCCGTTGACCTGCAGCCAGATCGGCGCCTGGGCCACGTCGCCGGCGTCGGCCACCGGCGTGATCGGTCCGATCGGTGCCGACTGGTCATAGGCCTTGCCGATGCACCAGGGGCGGCCCTGCTTCTTCATGTCGTTCTGCAGGTCGCGGCGGGTCATGTCCAGGCCGACGGCGTAGCCGAAGATGTGGCGCTGGGCATCCTGTGCCGCGATGTTGCGCCCACCCTGGCCGATGGCGACCACCAGCTCCACCTCGTGGTGCAGGTTGTGGGTCAGGCTCGGGTAGTCGATGGCGATGGTCTGCCCGGCTTCGGCCGCCACGATGGCGTCGGCCGGCTTGAGGAAGAAGAACGGCGGCTCGCGGCCGGTGAAGCCCATTTCCTTGGCATGTTCTTCGTAGTTGCGGCCGACGCAGTAGACGCGGTGCACAGGGAAGCGCTCGGTGCGGCCCATGACGGGCACGGAAACCACCGGTGAAGGGGCGAAGACGTAGCTCATGAAGGGGCCTTTCGGGTAACCCGGGTGTCTGGGGAGAAGGGGCGTGAGAAGGACGGCGCGCGATCCGCCCGGCCTGCGCGCCAGTATAGGCAGCCGCTGGGGCGCACGGGTGCGGGCATCAGCTGCGCGCGAAATACTCGCGCCGCTCGAATTCCACCTGATCCTCGGCCTGGGCATGGCGCTCGGCTTCGTGGCGCTTGATGCGGTCCAGGTAGGTCACGAAGGCCGGCCCCAGTCCGCGCACCAGCACCGGATCGGCGGCCATCGCCGTGAGGGCGTCGGGCAGGTTGGTGGGCAGCAGGCTGCCGTGTTCGGCATAGGGCGTGAGCGTGGCCGGTGGTGGCTCCAGGCGGCGCTGCAGGCCGTCGAGGCCGGCGTGGATCTGGGCCGCGATGTAGAGGTAGGGGTTGGCGGCCGGCTCACCCGCCCGGTTTTCGATGCGCGTGGCGGTGTCGCCGGCGGCCCCGACCACACGCAGCATGGCGCCGCGGTTGTCGGCCCCCCAGATGGCCGACTGCGGTGCCAGCGCATTCGGCCGGAAACGCGCGAAGCCGTTGACCGTGGTGGTGCACAGCGCGGTCATGCCATGGGCGTGGTCCAGCAGGCCGGCCAGCCAGTGGGCGCCGGTGTCGGCCAGGGTGTGGCGGGCGTCCAGCGGCGTGCTGCCGGAGGCCGGCTGATCGCGCACGAAGGCGTTGCCGCCGGAGGCCAGATCCGTCAGCGACTGGTGCAGGTGCCAGCCGCTGGACATGATGTTCGGAAACGGCGGCCGGCACATGAAGGTGGCGTGGTAGCCGGCACGTTGCAGGGCCTGGCGCACGCCGTTGCGGAACAGCACCATCTGGTCGGCCGCGGTGAGCGCGTCGGTGGCGTCGAACACGGCCTCCACCTGGCTCGGCCCGAGCTCGATTTCCAGCGATTGCAGCGGCAGCCCGAGTGCCTGGGCAGTGCGCATGACGATGGCCAGCGGCTCGTCGGCCATGTCCGAGAGCGCCTCGGCGTGCAGGTTGTAGCCCGGGTGGATCATGGCCACTTCGGGCGCGGGGCCGGGCCAGGCGGCCGCCTGCGGCGACAGTGCAGCGGGCGTTTCCAGCAGGCGATAGATGTGGAACTCCACCTCCAGCCCGGTGCGCAGGCCATGGCCGGTGCCCGCCAGGGCGGCCAGGGCGTCCTGAAGCACGCGCCGGGTGTCGAGCGGCACAGGCGTGCCGTTGGCGAACCAGGGCTGGCAGCGCAGCCAGCCGGTGCCCGCCTGCCAGGGCAGGGCCACGAAGCTGTGTGGATCGGGCAGCAAGACGAGGTTGGCCGCGCCAGCGAAGCCAGGCAGATCGTCCATACCGCCAGCCTCGAAGACCTTCCAGGCGGTGCGGTCGGCGGTGTCTTTGAGCATCAGGGTACCGACCATGCCCACGCCTTCGCGCAGGGCCCGCACGGCCGCGTGGGCCATCAGGGTCTTGCCGCGCAACTGGCCGTGCACGTCGCACCAGCTCAGGCGCACGCGGTCGATGCCAGAAGCCTCGATCAGGGCCGCCAGTTGGCGGCAGGCAGCTTCGCGTGCGCTGTCGTGGATGCCGCAGCGTTCGGCGAACGAAGGCGCACTCATTTCGCCGGGGCCAGGTCTTCGGCGGGCGTGTGGACGGCCGGGTTCTGCCACGGGGCCTGCGCGCGCCGGCGCTGCACCGTCTGCTGCCACCAGGCTTGCCAGGCCTGGGCCGGTGCGAAGCCGTCGACCGTCTCGGGGCCGTGGATGAGGCCGTGCAGCGCGGGATCGGCCTGGCCGGGCGGCGTGCCGCCAGCGGCCACGGTGTCGATGGCGTCCAGCAGCATGCGCCGGTGCGCCGCAATCACCTTGTCGGTGGTGCCCAGGTGTTCGCGTGTGCGGTCCTGGATGGCGCCCATGCTTTCGCAGGCCCACTGGTCGTGCACGTTGATGTCGTCTTCCCCCATGCCCAGGTAGGTGCGGCTGGCCTGTTCTTCGGGGTTGAAGCCCCAGTCGTTGTGCCGTCCGGTTTTGGGCACGAAGCCCGGCAGGGTGACGCTGCCCAGGCGCTGGTTGCGCATGGTGGTCTTGTCCACCGGGTCGGTGAAGCTGGTGAAGAAGGCGTACCAGTAGTTGTGGGTATCGTCCACGGGCACGTGCATCTGAGTGATCGTCATGGTCTCCGACAGCGGGATCACGAAGGTCTGCGGGAACACCGCATTGGTGACCCGCACGTGCGTCAGCGCGTCGGTCATCGGGCGCAGGGCCGTCAGTTGCAGGCCATAGGGCCGGGCTTCGCAACGGATTTCGGGGCGCCCGAATTCGCGCATCACCCGGGTCATGGGCCAGCGCTCGCCACCCACCTCGCCAGCGCTGGCACCGCGAAACTGTTTGCCGTAGGTGTCGTCGAGCGAGCCGTCCTCAAAGAACCGGTGCAGGTAGGACGCATGCGCCGGGTCGATGCCCACTTCGAAGGCCTGCAGCCAGTTGCAGTGCCACAGGCCCTTGAAGGCAAAGGTGTGTGTGCCCGGGGCTTCGAAGCAGTCCAGCGCTGGCATGGGCGGAGGCGTCTGGCCTTCGGGGCCGAACCAGCCGAACAGCACGCCGCTGCGCTCGGTCAGCGGGTAGCTGCGCTGGCGGATGCGGGTGCACAGCGTGCTGCCCAGCGGCTCGGCCGGGGTTTCGGTGCACTGGCCCGTGACGTCGAATTTCCAGCCGTGGAAGGGGCAGCGCAGACCGTCGCCTTCGTTGCGCCCGTAGGCCAGGTCGGCGCCCCGATGGGGGCAGTCGCGGTCGAGCAGGCCGAAGCGGCCCTGGGCGTCGCGGAACAGCACGAAGTCCTGGCCCAGCACCCGCACGGCCTTCACGGGGCGCACCGCCATGCGCGGGTCGAGGGCCGGATCGAATTCATCCAGCAGGGCCACGGGTTGCCAGTAGCGGCGCAGCAGTTCGCCGCCGGGGGTGCCCGGGCCGACCCGGGTCAGCGTGTCGTTCTGTTCGGCTTTCATGAGCCTTGTCTCCGTCTGTGTATCGAGGGTGTGCACCCGAAGCGCGCAGTGTGCCCCAGGGGCTGGGTTTCTGCTGTCCCGGTTTATCCTATCCGCATGAAGCTGTACAACTACTTCCGCTCCTCGGCGTCGTTTCGTGTGCGCATCGCGCTGGAGCTGAAAGGGCTCGCCTACGACTACGTGCCGGTCCATCTGGCCAAGGGCGAGCACCGTCAGCCGGCCTACGCCGCACTGGCCGCCGACGGCCTGGTGCCGCTGCTGGAACTGGCCGATGGCACGCGCTTGTCGCAGTCCATGGCCATCATCGAATACCTCGACGAGACCCATCCGGCTCCGGCGCTGCTGCCAGCCGATCCGGTGGCGCGCGCCCGGGTGCGGGCGCTGGCCCAGACGGTGGCTTGCGAAATCCACCCCCTCAACAACCTGCGCGTACTCAAGTACCTGGTGGGGGTGCTCAAGGTGGAGGACGAAGCCAAGAACACCTGGTACCGGCATTGGGTGCGCACCGGCCTGGAGGCGTTCGAGCGCCAACTGGCCCAGGGGCCGTCCGCGCCGTTCTGCCATGGCGAGACGCCCACGCTGGCCGACTGCTGCCTGGTGCCGCAGATCTTCAACGCCCGCCGTTTCGATAGCCCGCTGGACGGGCTGCCGCTGACCATGGCGGTATTCGAAGCCTGCATGGCTTTGCCGGCTTTCCAGAAAGCCCAGCCTTCGGCCTGCCCGGACGCGGAAGCCTGATGGCCGGTTCCGATATGGCCGCTGGTCGGGCCTGGACCGGCATCGGTATCGTGCCGGACTGGCCGGCGCCAGCCAATGTGCATTCACTGTTCACGACGCGCGAAGGCGGGGCTTCGGCAGCACCCTTCGACAGTTTCAATCTCGGCGACCATGTGCGCGACGAGCCGCTGGCCGTGCAGGCCAATCGCCAGGCGCTGGCGGCCAGGCTGGGGGCACGTCCGGTGTTCCTGCAGCAGGTGCACGGCGATGGCGTGGTCCGGCTCGGGGCAGGCACCCCCGATGGCATGCAGGCCGATGCCTGTGTGGCGACGGAGGCCGGCATCGTCTGCACCATCATGGTGGCCGATTGCCTGCCCGTGCTGTTCACCGATGTGCGCGGGGCCGTCGTGGCCGCGGCGCACGCGGGCTGGCGCGGGCTGGCCGGTACCGACGGCCAGGGCGTGCTGGAGGCCACCGTGGCCACGTTGACCGAGGCCGGAGCCCGTGCCGACGAGCTGCTGGCTTGGCTGGGGCCGTGCATCGGGCCTGCGCAGTTCGAGGTGGGGCCGGAGGTGCGGGCCGCCTTCGTGGCGGCCGGTGCCGCAGCCCACGCGGCGTTCGTGCCTTCGGCGCGCGAAGGCAAGTTCCTGGCCGATCTGCCGGTGCTGGCCCGGCAGCGCCTGCGGGCCTTGGGGGTCACGCGCCTCTATGGCAACGATGGCACCGACCCCTGGTGCACCGTGTCACAGGCTTCGCGGTTCTTCTCGCACCGGCGTGACGCTGCCCGGCTCGGCAGCACCGGCCGCATGGCCGCCTGCATCGGGTTGGCCTGAACGGGCTTCGTGCGCTTCGGGACCTCCGGCTTCTGGCATGGCGCTTGCTGCCTGTCTGGCCTGTTCCTCAGCCGCTTCGCGGGCCCGGATGGCCCGTTTGCGGTGGGGGGTGTTCATCAGGTAAACCACCAGTCCCAGCGGGAGCAAACCGTAAAGAAAAAAGGTGACAATGGCTCCGAGCACACTCCCGGTGGTGTTCGATGCTTCGGCCACTGCCATCATCAAAACCACATAGAGCCAACCGATCACGACGAGATACACATCACCACCTGCACAACGGGGAGAAAAACCGTCAGCTTGCTGGAAGCTGCGGCGCCCACACTGGGGAAAACCCGGAATCTTTCCCAGCGGGAAACGATCATAAGGCGCAGGCCTTGCACGGAGACAACGCATGAACACATCAGGGAAATCCTCTCACCAGCCGTGGCTCGACGCGGCACAGCAGTTCCAGCAGGGTTTGCTGAACCAGTGGCAGCAATGGGCCCAGGGTGGCCAGGGTGCGGGCGCAACGCCCGGGGCGTCGGGGGCTGATCCGCTGGCGATGTTCCGCGCCTTCATGCCCTCGGGCAACGGCCAGGCCAACCCGTTCGGCATGCCGCTGGGCGGGATGGGCATGCCGGCCATGGGTGACCTGTTTCAGCAGGTGGCGGGCCAGTCGGTACGGTTCGATCCGGCCCGGTTGCTGGAAATCCAGAACAGTTATCTGCAAGAGGTGGCGCTGCTCTGGAACCAGGGGCTGGACGCCAAGCCCCAGGGCGACCGCCGCTTCGCCAGCGATGCCTGGGCCAGCAACCCGGTCGCGGCGTATTCCGCCGCCGTCTACCTGCTGAATGCCCGCACGCTGATGGCGCTGGCCGAAGCGGTGGAAGGGGACGGCAAGACCAAAGCCCGGGTGCGCTTTGCGGTGCAGCAGTGGATCGACGCGAGCGCGCCGAGCAACTTCCTGGCGTTCAATGCCGAAGCGCAGAAGAAGGCGCTGGAGACCCAGGGTGAAAGCATCGCCAAGGGCGTGGCCAACCTGCTGCACGACCTCAAGCAGGGGCACGTGTCGATGACCGACGAAAGCGTGTTCGAGGTCGGCAAGAACGTGGCCACCACCGAAGGGGTGGTGGTGTTCGAAAACGAGCTGTTTCAGCTCATCGAATACAAACCGCTGACGGCCAAGGTGCACGAGCGGCCGTTCCTGCTGGTGCCGCCCTGCATCAACAAGTTCTACATCCTCGACCTGCAGCCCGACAACTCCTTCATCCGTTATGCGGTGGAGCAGGGGCACCGCACCTTCGTGGTGAGCTGGCGCAACCCGGACGAATCGCTGGCGCACAAGACCTGGGATGACTACATCGAAGACGCGGTCATGCGCGCCATTGCCGTGGTGCAGGACATCGCTGGTGCCGAGACCATCAACGCGCTGGGCTTCTGTGTCGGCGGCACCATGCTGGGCACCGCCCTGGCCGTGCTGGCAGCGCGTGGCGAACAGCCGGTGGAAAGCGCCACCTTCCTGACCACGCTGCTCGACTTCAGCGACACCGGCGTGCTCGACCTCTTCATCGACGAGAACTTCGTCAAGTTCCGCGAAGTGCAGTTCGCCCAGGGCGGCCTGATGCCCGGGCGCGACCTCGCCACCACCTTCAGCTTCCTGCGCCCGAACGACCTGGTCTGGAACTACGTGGTGGGCAACTACCTCAAGGGCGAGACCCCGCCGCCGTTCGACCTGCTGTACTGGAACAGCGACAGCACCAACCTGCCGGGCCCCTGGTACGCGTGGTACCTGCGCAACCTGTATCTGGAAAACCGGTACACGAAGCCGGGCACGGCCACCGTCTGCGGCGAGAAGATCGATTTCCGCCAGGTCAAGCTGCCGGTCTACATCTACGGTTCGCGCGAAGACCACATCGTGCCCATTGGCGGCGCCTACGGCAGCACGCAGCTGCTGCCGGGCAAGAAACGTTTCGTCATGGGCGCTTCGGGCCACATTGCCGGGGTGATCAACCCGGCGGCCAAGGGCAAACGCAGCCACTGGATCGGACCGGCGGGCAAATTCCCGGCGAAGGTCAGCGAGTGGATCGCCACCGCCACCGAACACCCGGGCAGTTGGTGGGGCGACTGGGCCGCCTGGCTCAAGGGCCACGCCGGCAAACAGATTGCCGCCCCCAAGACTTGCGGCAAGGGCAAGACCTACGCGGCCATCGAACCCGCACCTGGGCGTTACGTCCAGGCCAAAGCACAGTGAAGCCACGCTTGGCGCACTGAGCGGCTGCTCTGTCCGGGTTTCGACCTCGACAGGAACGCTCCGGCGGACCGGTGAAGCCGGTCCCGCGGGGCCCCGGACAGCCGGTAGGCCGCTCACCTCCCCCTTCATCGACCCTCAAGGAGCCACACCATGGAAGACATCGTCATCGTTTCCGCCGCCCGCACCGCCGTCGGCAAATTCGGCGGCTCGCTGGCCAAGACGCCGGCCACCGAACTGGGCAGTACCGTCATCAAGGCGCTGTTGGCGCGCTCAGGCTTGCCGGCCGACGCCATCGGCGAGGTGATCATGGGCCAGGTGCTGGCCGCGGGTGTGGGCCAGAACCCGGCCCGCCAAGCCATGATGAAAGCAGGCCTGGCCAAGGAAACCCCGGCGCTGACCATCAACGCCGTCTGCGGCTCGGGCCTGAAGGCCGTGATGCTGGCGGCCCAGGCCGTGGCCTGGGGCGACAGCGAGATCGTGATCGCCGGCGGCCAGGAAAACATGAGTGCCAGCCCGCACGTGCTCAACGGCAGCCGCGATGGCCAGCGCATGGGCGACTGGAAGATGGTCGACACCATGATCGTTGACGGCCTGTGGGACGTCTACAACCAGTACCACATGGGCATCACGGCCGAGAACGTGGCCAAGGCCCACGGCATCACGCGCGAGATGCAGGACGCGCTGGCGCTGGGCAGCCAGCAGAAGGCCGCTGCCGCACAGGACGCCGGCAGGTTCAAGGACGAGATCGTCGACGTGCTGATTCCGCAGCGCAAGGGCGACCCGCTGGTGTTCAACACCGATGAGTTCATCAACAAGAAGACCAGCGCCGAAGCCCTGGCGGGCCTGCGCCCCGCTTTCGACAAGGCCGGCTCGGTGACGGCCGGCAACGCTTCCGGCATCAATGACGGTGCTGCCGGCGTGGTGGTGATGAGCGCCAAGAAAGCCGCCGCCCTGGGCCTGACGCCGCTGGCCCGCATCGCCGCGTTCGGCACCAGCGGTCTGGACCCGGCCACCATGGGCATGGGCCCCGTGCCGGCCACGCAGAAAGCCCTGGCCCGCGCGGGCTGGAAGGCGGCGGACGTGGACCTGTTCGAGCTCAATGAAGCTTTCGCTGCCCAGGCCTGTGCGGTCAACAAGGTGCTGGACATCGACCCGGCCAAGGTCAACGTCAACGGTGGCGCCATCGCCATCGGCCACCCCATCGGCGCATCCGGTTGCCGCATTCTGGTGACGCTGCTGCACGAGATGCAGCGCAGCGGTGCCAAGAAGGGCGTGGCCGCGTTGTGTATTGGTGGCGGCATGGGGGTTTCCCTTGCTGTCGAGCGCTGAGTTCACGGTTACAGTGATTTGAGGCGGCCTTTCTCAGAAAGCCGCCACACGCCGATTCAACGCTACCCATTTCATAGCAATCGGTCCGAGAGGGCCACAGAGGAGCACACACCATGAGTGAGAAGATCGCATACGTCACGGGAGGCATGGGAGGCATCGGCACCGCCATTTGCCAGCGCCTGCATCAGGAGGGCTTCAAGGTCATCGCCGGCTGCGGCCCGACGCGCGATGCCCAGAAGTGGCTGGACGAGCAGAAAGCGCTCGGCTTCACCTTCTACGCCTCGGTCGGCAATGTGGCCGAGTGGAATTCCACGGTCGAGGCTTTTGCCAAGGCCAAGGCCGAACACGGCCCCATCGACGTGCTGGTGAACAACGCCGGCATCACGCGCGACCGCATGTTTCTGAAAATGTCCAAGGAGGACTGGGATGCGGTGATGAGCACCAACCTCGACTCCATGTTCAACGTGACCAAGCAGGTCGTGCCCGACATGGTGGAAAAGGGCTGGGGCCGCATCGTCAACATCAGCTCGGTCAACGGCGAGAAGGGCCAGGCCGGTCAGACCAACTACTCGGCGGCCAAGGCCGGTATGCACGGCTTCACGATGGCCCTGGCGCAGGAACTGGCCACCAAGGGCGTGACGGTCAACACCGTGAGCCCCGGCTACATCGGCACCGACATGGTCAAGGCCATCCGGCCCGACGTGCTGGAAAAGATCGTGGCCACGGTGCCGGTCAAGCGCCTGGGTGAACCGCGTGAAATCGCCTCCATCATTGCCTGGCTCGCCAGCGAGGAGGGCGGTTATTCCACCGGCGCCGATTTCTCCGTCAACGGCGGTCTGCACATGGGTTGAGGCCCGCAGGCATCGGTCCCAAAGCCCCGCTTCGGCGGGGCTTTTTTGTGCGCTTATCGGCCGCCGGGTACCGGTGGCGACGCCGAGCCGGTTTGCTGGGCGGGCTGACCGGGCAGGGTGAAATAGATGGTGGCGCCCACATCCACCTGCCCCTGCGCCCAGATGCGGCCACCGTGCCGCAGCACGATACGTCGTACGGTGGCCAGGCCGATACCGTCGCCCGGGAATTCGCGGGCCGAATGCAGCCGCGTGAAGGGCTGGAAGAGCTGGTTGGCGCGGGCCATGTCGAAGCCGGCGCCGTTGTCGCGCACATGGAACACCGTCGTGCCATCGTCCTGCGTGACAGCGCCGACTTCGATGCGGGCCGGATCGCGTCCGGCGCTGTACTTCACCGCGTTGTTGATCAGGTTCTGCAGCACGCTGCGCACCAGGTGTTCGTCGGCCCAGGCACTCATGTCGGGGGCGACCTCCCACTGCAGATGGCGCTCCTTCTGGTCGACGGCGAACGCCATGCAGATGTCCCGCGCCATGCCCGACAGATCGAGCCAGGTGCGCTGCACCGGCATTTCGCCGATGCGGGAGAGGTTGAGCAGGCTCTCCACCATGTGAGCGAGCTGATGGGCCGATTTGCGCGCGCGTTCGAGCAGGTCGCGGGCACCGGGCTGCAGACAGGAGCCCGCTTCTTCCAGCGCGAGTGCCATATAGGCTTCCACCGCCCGCAAGGGCGCACGCAGGTCGTGCGAGACGGTGTAGTTGAAGCGGCGCAGCTCTTCGGCCGCATCGTGCAGTTCGCGTGTGCGCTCTTCCACCCGGTGTTCCAGCTGTTCGTTGAGCACGCGCAGCGCCTGCTCGGTCTCGATATGGCGGGTGACGTCGCGCGAGATCCAGAGCACCCGGTCGGGCGCCGGCCGGGTGCTGGGCTCGGGGGGCTCGTCGACGGGCACGACCGCCTCGATGGGGGCGACGCGGGCTTCGAACCAGCGCAGACGGCCCTGCATGTCCGCGACCTGGGTCGAGAGGGATTGCACGCCGCGCGATTCCAGTGCCGCGCTGATCGTGGCGACGATGCGCTCGGCCATTGCGGGTGCACGGTGGGCGCTGACCGGGTCTCCCACCGGAATGGGGGGTGGGCGATCGGGCAGGGCGGAGTGCCCCAGGTTTTCGAGCACCACGCCGTGGGCATCCAGGATGTAGGCCGGATCCGGCACGGCGTCGGCGTAAGCCCGCAGCCGCGCTTCGCTGGCGTGGAGACGGTCGAAGGCGCTGCGCACCCGGGCCCACATCCAGAACATGGCGAGCACGGCGGCGGCCATGAGTACACCGGTGGCGGTGATGGCCAGCAGATCGAGCCGTTGCTGGATGGTCAGCTCCTTGCGCAATTGCGCCAGTACCGCCTGTTCCAGGCGGTAGGCCACCTGGTGGATCTGCATGAGATCGCGCTGAAGGCCCAGCAGCGAGCCGGCGGTCATGGTCAGGCCATCGGCATGCACGGTCTGCAAGCGTGCAGCCCCGTCGCGCAGCTGCAGGGCCAGACCGCGGGCTTCTCCTTCCAACTGGCGGCTTCGGGGCATGCCCGCCAGACCGCCTTCGCCGTCGAGCAGGCGTTGTGCCGCGCCCGCGACGCTGCGCATGAGGTGGGGCACCTCGCAGATTTCGGCCTGGTTGTCGGTGTGGCAGTCGTTGTGGCCGGTGGGAAGTTGCTGCTTGGCCCGCTCGAGCGCCTGCGAGGTCAGGCGTTCCATCATCACGAGTTCCTGCATGGGTGCCACGCCGCTGTCGAGCACCCGCTGGGACGAGGTGACGGCCATCACCAGCATCAGCAGCATGACGCCTCCGAACGCCAGCACCATGAACACGGCGGTGCGGAATGGGCGGGCCAGTTGCTGGTGGCTCAGACCGGTGATTTCGACCGGGGCCATGTCAGGGGGCTCCCTGGGCAGAGGGGGGCAGTTCGTCGATCGAAAAACCGAAGCGCTCGACCAACTGGCGGTGTTCCTGTGTGCCGAGGAATCGCGCCAACTGCTGGTTCATGGCGTCGCGCAGGTCGGTGTCGTCAAGCCGGAAGGCAAACGCGGGCAGTCCCGGCGGTGCGTCGACCAGGGTCCGCACCTCCAGCGCCTCGCCCGGATGCTGCGCCACCAGATGGCGGGCGGTGACGGCCGAGATGGCGAACGCGTCGACGGTGCTTTCCTGAACGGCCTGCAGCGCCCGCTGGGCGCCGGGGATGCTCACGATCCGTTGCGGGCCTACCCCGGCGCCGCGCAGCAGCTCGTTTTCCGCCGCGTCGTGGATCGTGGCCAACTGCAGCGGCGCGGGATCGCGCAGGGATTCCAGCGTTGGCCGCAGAGGCAGCCGGCGTTCTCCCTGCCGCACCACGAGGGCAGCGCGTACACGTGCGGTCGGTAGGGAAAACACAGCCAGCTTCTGCCGGGCGGGGGTGATGAAGAGGCCGGAGGCGATGGCGTCGATGCGGCCCAGCTGGAGCTCGGGCAGCAGTTGCGCAAAATCGAGGCGGACCCAGTCGATGCGCTGGATGCCCATGCGCCGGGCCAGCAGGCGAAAGGTCTCAGGGGCTTCACCGGTCACCTCGCCATCGGCGTCGTAGAACGCATAGGGGGCTTCCGGGGCAAAACCCACGCGCAGCGAGCCGCCCTGTCGGACGTGTTCGGCCGTGCCGGGCGGGTGCGCGGCCATCACCCGCCACAGTGCCAGCAGCGTGAGCACCGTGATGAGCATCATGGCTGTACCCAGTAGCCGCTGATGAGGCTTCAACCGCATCCTCCTTGTTCAGACTCGCAATATAAGACGAGAACGCCGCTGTGAGAATCGGTATCTTTTGTCACCACCTGTGGTCGTTGCCCGAGGCCTGATCACCGGGAATTCGGCCATTTCTCGGTCAACCTGAGGGTGGCTGGGATAATTCTGCCCATGTCACCGCCTTCTCCCCCAGCAGAACACCCCACGGCATTTCCGGCGCCCGAGCGTTGGCGGCTGTCGGTCGCGCCCATGATGGGCTGGACCGATCGCCACTGTCGCTACCTGCACCGCCTGCTCAGCCGCCGCACGCTGCTCTACACGGAGATGCTGACCACGGGCGCACTCATCCACGGCAACGCGGCGCAGCATCTGCAGTTCAATCCCGAAGAGCACCCGGTGGCCTTGCAGTTGGGTGGCAGCGAGCCGTCCGATCTGGCCCGTTGCGCGGTGATGGGGCAGGAGCGCGGCTACGACGAAATCAACCTCAACTGTGGCTGCCCGAGTGAGCGTGTGCTGCGTGGTGCCTTCGGTGCCTGCCTGATGAACGAGGCGCCGCTGGTGGCCGACTGCGTCAAGGCCATGGTGGATGCGGTGGACATCCCGGTCACGGTCAAACACCGCATCGGGATCGACAAAATCGAGAGCTACGACTTCGCGGCGGACTTCGTGGGGACCGTGGCCGAGGCCGGTTGCCGCGTCTTCATCGTGCACGCGCGCAATGCCTGGCTCAAGGGGCTGAGTCCCAAGGAGAACCGGGAAATTCCCCCGTTGCGCTACGACATCGTCTACCGACTCAAGCGCGAATTTCCGCATCTGACGATAGCCATCAATGGCGGTGTCCGGACCAGCGACGAGATTGCCGAACATCTGAAGCACGTGGACGGCGTGATGGTTGGGCGCGAGGCCTATCACAACCCCTGGCTGATGATCGATTGGGACGAGCGCTTCTATGGTGAAGCCCCCGGTGTGCAGGACCGTGAAGCGGTGGAGGCCGCCATGGTGGCCTACATGGAGCGTGCCCATGCGGCCGACGGGGCACCCTGGTATTCGGTGGCCAGCCACATGCTGGGCCTGCGCAATGGCCTGCGTGGTGCGCGCAAGTGGCGCCAGGTGTGGAGCGACCACCGCCTCAAACCCCAACCGCCGCGTGCGGTCTGGGCCCTGGCCCAGACGCATGGGGTTCGGGATGCGGACGATCTGGCGCAGGCCACCGCGGCCTGATTGCTTTTGTTTTTGGAAGGACACCTCAAGATGAACCGAATGACCTGGCGTGCCCTGGCGCTGTCGGCCGGCCTGGCGGGCCTGGCGGCGCTGCCGGTGCAGGCCCAGAACGCCGTGCTGGACGCCGCTGCCAAAGAACCCGGTGCGGTGGTGACCGCGTCGGGTCTGGTTTTCCGCGCGCTGCAGGAGGGCCAAGGGGCCAGTCCGTCGGCGACCGACACCGTGCGCGTGCATTACCGTGGCCTGTTTCCCGATGGGCGCGAGTTCGACAGCTCATACACCCGGGGCGCGCCGGCTTCGTTCCCGCTCAATCGCGTGATTCCCTGCTGGACCGAAGGCCTGCAGCGCATGAAGGTGGGGGGCAAGGCCCGCCTCACCTGCCCCAGCCAGATCGCCTATGGCGAGCGCGGGGCCGGGGGCGTCATCCCGCCTCACGCCACGTTGCTGTTCGACGTGGAATTGCTGGGCGTCGGCGGGCGCTGACGGCTCTTGGGCGGCCGGGCGGCCGGCTCAGAGCCCGATGGCTTGCAGGCTGACCAGCCCGCCTTGCACCGGCGGGCACCAGAAGTAAGCGCCGGTGCGGGGTTCGGTGAAGCTGTAGAGCGCGTCGACGATGCCGTCTTCAGCGCCCGACATGCGCCGGAGTTGGGCTTCGAAGGCGTCGAAGCTGTGGCCGAAGGCGGTGAACACCAGGCCGCCCTGGTTGCTCTCTGCCCAGGGCATGGAGCGGCGCAGCACGAAGGCTTCGGGATCAAAGCTCTCCTGAGCGGTGCGCTTGACGTGGGCGGAGGCCGGCGCGTCGTCGATCTCTTCGTTGGAGTCGCGCTCCCGTCCGATGGTCAGATCCTGCTGCTGGCGGGGCATGGCCTCGAAGCGGCTCATGTGGTGGTGCCAGCGTTGCACGGCCACAAAGCTGCTGCCGGCGAGGGCGCCGGCCCCTTCGGGCAGCAAGGCGGCGGTTTCGGCTTCGGCACCCTCCGGGTTTTCCGTGCCATCTTCATAGCCGGTCAGATCGCGACCGTGGGCGTGACGGAAGGCGTCGGTGATGTCCTGCACGTCGAATGCCGGCGCGAGCAGGGTTTCCAGGTGGCGGCTGGCGATGAGCAGATCGCCCCGGTCCTCGCCCCGCAGCCAGAGCCACAGGTCGGCCGGGGTGGCCGGCAGCTTGGTGCGGGCGCCTTCGATGCCCGCAAAGCAGCGCAGGCCGGGCACCTCTGCGCCAATCTCCCGCACCAGCGACGCCCCCAGGCCCACCACCGTGTGGCGGCCATCGGCTTGCGAGGCCAGACGGCGCAGGACCGTGCGCGGATCGGCGCCGACGCGCAACTGGCAGGTCAGGTAGCGGCCGTGCGCGGGGATGTTCTCAAGAATGCCGGGCTGGGCGCGGTCGGAAACGGGCATGCAGGGGCTCCGAGGTGCTGGTGGGCGGGGACTTTATCAGGCTCGCCGCGTTGCGCCCGCTCGGGGGGCGGCGTTCAGGTCGCGGCTTCCAGCCCGTGCTGGAAGTGTTCCTGCATGCGCTGCATGGTCAGCGGGGCGTTGCCGGCCAGCAGGGCGGCCATGATGGCGCGGTGCTCGGCGAGCGATTCGTCGATGCGGCCACTCTTGAACAGCGAGTTGTGGCGGTTGAGTTTCATGACCTTGCGCAAATCGGTCACCATCTGCTGCCGCCAGCGGTTGTCGGCCAGCTCCAGCACGCGCATGTGGAAGCGCTCGTTGATGGCGAAGAAGCGGTCCCGGTCGCCGGCCGCCGCTTCCAGCTCGGCGTGCAAGGCCTGCAGTGCCTCCAGCGCAGCCGGCTCGGCCCGGCTGGCCACGACACCGGCCGCGTCGGATTCCAGCAGGGCCAGCAGGTGGTAGACGTCGGCCAGGTCCTTTTCGGACACTTCGGTCACGTAGGCTCCGCGCCGGACCTTCATGGTGACCAGGCCTTCGGCCGCCAGCACTTTCAGTGCTTCCCGCAGGGGCGTCCGGCTGATGCCGTATTCCTCGGCAATCTTGAGTTCGTCGATCCAGCTGCCCGGCTCGAGCTCGCGCCGGAAGATGCGCTGCCGAAGGCGTTCGGCCACTTCTTCGTACAAGGCGCGGGGTGCGAGGGAGGCGTCGGTCATGCGGTGATCGGCGTGTCGGAGCCCCGTAGGGCAGGCAGGGACGGGCGATTGTAAAGCGTCAGGTCAAGGCAATATTTTGCATCAATAATTATGAATGACGTAAAATAGACCGGTTATGGTGTGGGCGTCACAGCGCCCGGCCGACGGCCGGCAAGCCGGCTTTTTTCCAACGACGCCACCGAAGTCTTTGCGAGCGCCCATGAGTTCCCAACACCCCGAATTCACCCCCGCCACCCTTGAAGCCTGGACGAAAGCGGCCCAGAAGTCCGCGCCGGGGGGCGATCTGGACGCGCTCAACTGGGTCACACCCGACGGCATCACCGTCAAGCCGCTGTACACCGCCGAAGACACGAAAGACCTGCCTTACGCCAACACGCTGCCCGGTCTGGAGCCTTTCATCCGCGGCCCGCAGGCCACCATGTACGCGGTGCGGCCGTGGACGATCCGGCAGTACGCGGGCTTTTCCACCGCCGAAGAATCCAACGCTTTCTACCGCAAGGCGCTGGCCGCCGGGGGCCAGGGCGTGTCGGTGGCGTTCGACCTTGCCACCCACCGCGGTTACGACAGCGACCACCCGCGTGTGACGGGCGACGTCGGCAAGGCCGGCGTGGCCATCGACAGCGTCGAAGACATGAAGATCCTGTTCGACGGCATTCCGCTGGAGAAGGTGTCGGTCTCCATGACCATGAACGGTGCGGTGCTGCCCATTCTGGCCGGCTACGTGGTGGCGGCCGAGGAGCAGGGCGTTTCCCAGGACCAACTGAGCGGGACCATCCAGAACGACATCCTCAAGGAGTTCATGGTCCGCAACACCTACATCTATCCGCCCGAGCCGTCGATGAAGATCATCGGCGACATCATCGAGTACACGGCGCAGAACATGCCCAAGTTCAACTCGATCTCAATCTCGGGCTACCACATGCAGGAAGCGGGCGCCAACCAGGCGCTGGAGATGGCCTTCACGCTGGCCGATGGCAAGGAGTACGTGAAGACCGCCATCGCCAAGGGCATGGACGTGGACGCCTTCGCTGGCCGCCTGAGCTTCTTCTGGGCGGTGGGCATGAACTTCTATCTGGAGATCGCCAAGATGCGCGCCGCGCGCCTCTTGTGGACCCGGATCATGAAGGGCTTCGGCCCGAAGAACCCCAAGAGCCTGATGCTGCGCACGCACAGCCAGACCAGCGGCTGGAGCCTGACCGAGCAAGACCCGTACAACAACGTGGTGCGCACCACCATCGAGGCCATGGCGGCGGTGTTCGGCGGCACGCAATCGCTGCACACCAACGCGCTGGACGAAGCCATCGCGCTGCCCACGGAATTCAGTGCCCGCGTTGCGCGCAACACGCAGCTCATCATCCAGGAAGAGACGCACATCACCAGCGTGGTCGACCCCTGGGCCGGCAGCTACATGATGGAAACGCTGACCCAGCAGATGGCTGACGAGGCCTGGAAGATCATCGAAGAGGTCGACGCCATGGGCGGCATGACCAAGGCGGTGGACAGCGGCTGGGCCAAGCTCAAGATCGAGGCGGCGGCGGCCGAGAAGCAGGCGCGCATCGACTCGGGCAAGGACGTGATCGTCGGCGTCAACAAGTACAAGCTCGCCAAGGAAGACCCGGTCGAGATTCTGGAGGTGGACAATGTGAAGGTGCGCGAAAGCCAGATCGCGCGCCTGCAGCAGATCAAGGCCACGCGCGACGGCGCGGCCGTGCAGGCCGCGCTGGACGCGCTGACCGCAGCCGCCGAGAGCGGCCAGGGCAATCTGCTGGATCTGGCGATCAAGGCCATCCGACTGCGCGCCACGGTGGGCGAGGTGTCCGATGCGCTGGAAAAGATCTTCGGGCGCCACCGCGCCGACACACAAAAGGTGACCGGGGTGTACGCAGCCGCTTACGACAGCGCCGAGGGCTGGGAACAGCTCAAGCAAGAAATCGCCGACTTCGCCACCGCACAGGGCCGCCGCCCGCGGGTGATGATCGCCAAGCTCGGCCAGGACGGCCATGACCGTGGCGCCAAGGTGGTGGCCACGGCTTTTGCCGACCTGGGTTTTGACGTCGACATGGGCCCGCTGTTCCAGACACCCGAAGAATGTGCCCGCCAGGCGATCGAAAACGATGTGCACGCCGTGGGTGTGTCCACCCTGGCCGCCGGGCACAAGACCCTGGTGCCGGCCATCATCGCCGAGCTGAAGAGGCAGGGCGCCGACGACATCATCGTGTTCGTGGGCGGCGTGGTGCCGCGCCAGGACTACGACTACCTCTACGAAGCGGGCGTCAAGGGCGTTTACGGCCCGGGCACGCCGATTCCGGCCAGCGCCAAGGACGTGCTGGAGCAGATCAAAAAGGCCGTGGCTTGACCCCAGAGCAGATTCTGGCGGGCATCGTCCAGGGGACGTCTGCTGCCCAGCGCCGCGCCATGGCCAAGGCCATCACGCTGCTGGAGTCCACCCGCGCCGACCACCGCACGCAGGCCGATGCGCTGCTGACCGCGCTGCTGCCGCACACCGGCCGGTCGCTGCGGCTGGGCATCAGCGGCGTGCCGGGCGTGGGCAAGAGTACCTTCATCGAAGCGCTGGGCCTGCACCTGATCGCGCAGGGCCACCGCGTGGCGGTGCTTGCCATCGATCCTTCGTCGTCGGTGTCGGGAGGCTCCATCCTCGGCGACAAGACGCGCATGGAACACCTGTCGGTGCACGAGAGTGCCTACATCCGCCCCAGCCCGAGCAGCGGCACGCTGGGCGGCGTGGCCGAAAAAACGCGCGAGGCCATGCTGGTCTGCGAGGCTGCCGGCTATGACGTGGTGATCGTAGAAACCGTGGGCGTGGGCCAGAGTGAAACCGCCGTGCACGGCATGACCGACATGTTCTGCCTGCTGCAACTGCCCAACGCGGGCGACGACCTGCAGGCGATCAAGAAGGGCGTGATGGAGCTGGCCGATCTGGTGGTCATCAACAAGGCCGACATCGACCCCGACGCCGCCACCCGTGCGCGCGCGCAGATCACCTCGTCGCTGCGGCTGCTGGGCATGCACGGCAATCCGGAGCATGGCAGCGCATTCTGGCAACCGCAGGTCATCCAGATGAGCGCTCTGCATGGGCAGGGCGTGGACAGCTTCTGGGCCGCCGTGAGCCAGTACCGCGATCTTCAGACCGCCAACGGCCGCCTCGGTGTGCGCCGCCAGCAGCAGGCCCGCGCCTGGATGTGGGAGCGCATCGACGCCGGCCTCAAACAACGCTTTCGCGAGCACCCGAAGGTGCGCGAGGCGCTCGAATCGACAGGCCGCGCCGTCATCGAAGGCCGGCTGCCGGCGTCGACCGCCGCCCGCCAATTGCTCGAACTGTTCGACTAGATCCCCGATTTCACCGGAGCACACACCATGCAAGACATCCTGGACCAACTGGAAAAGAAGCGTGCGGCCGCACGCCTGGGCGGCGGGCAAAAGCGCATCGACGCCCAGCACGGCAAGGGCAAGCTCACCGCGCGTGAGCGCCTCGAAATCCTGCTCGACGAAGGTACCTTCGAAGAGTGGGACATGTTCGTGGAACACCGCTGCACCGACTTCGGCATGCAGGACACCAAGATCCCCGGCGACGGCGTGGTCACCGGCTACGGCATGATCAATGGCCGTCTGGTGTTTGTCTTCAGTCAGGACTTCACCGTCTTCGGCGGCGCGCTGTCGGAGGCCCACGCCGAGAAGATCTGCAAGGTGATGGACCAGGCGATGAAGGTCGGCGCGCCGGTGATCGGCCTGAACGACTCGGGCGGTGCCCGCATTCAGGAAGGCGTGGCCTCGCTCGGCGGTTACGCCGAGGTGTTCCAGCGCAACGTGATGGCCAGCGGCGTGATTCCGCAGATCAGCATGATCATGGGGCCCAGTGCCGGCGGTGCGGTGTATTCGCCGGCCATGACCGACTTCATCTTCATGGTCAAGGACTCGAGCTACATGTTCGTGACCGGCCCCGAGGTGGTGAAGACGGTGACGCACGAGGAAGTGACCGCCGAAGAACTGGGTGGCGCGATCACACACACCACCAAGAGCGGTGTCGCCGACGGTGCTTTCGACAACGACGTCGAGGCCCTGCTGATGCTGCGGCGCCTCTACAACTACCTGCCGCTGAACAACAAGGAAAAGGCGCCCGTGCGCCCCAGCGGTGACCCCATCGACCGCGCCGATGCGAGCCTGGACACCCTGGTGCCCGAGAACCCGAACAAGCCCTACGACATGAAGGAGCTGATCCTCAAGACGGTCGACGACGGCGACTTCTTCGAGATCCAGCCCGACTACGCCAAGAACATCCTCACCGGCTTTGCCCGCATGGACGGCCAGACGGTGGGCATCGTGGCCAACCAGCCGCTGGTGCTGGCGGGCTGCCTGGACATCAAGAGCTCGATCAAGGCCGCGCGTTTCGTGCGCTTCTGCGATGCGTTCAACATCCCGGTCATCACCTTTGTGGATGTGCCCGGCTTCATGCCCGGCACCTCGCAGGAATACGGCGGCATCATCAAGCACGGCGCCAAGCTGCTGTACGCGTATGCCGAATGCACGGTGCCCAAGATCACGGTGATCACGCGCAAGGCTTACGGTGGCGCCTACGACGTGATGGCTTCCAAGCACCTGCGCGGTGACGTGAACCTGGCCTGGCCCAATGCCGAAATCGCGGTGATGGGGGCCAAGGGCGCGGTCGAGATCATCTTCCGCGAAGAAAAGAAGGACCCGGCCAAGCTCGCTGCCCGCGAAGCGGAATACAAGTCCCGCTTTGCCAATCCCTTCGTGGCCGGCGCGCGCGGCTTCATCGACGACGTGATCCTGCCGCACGAAACCCGCAAGCGCATCTGCCGCTCGCTGGTGATGCTCAAGGACAAGAAGATCGACAACCCGTGGCGCAAGCACGGGAACATGCCGCTGTGATCCATCTTTCTGCCGTTGTTGCGCGCCGGATCGGCTCGGGTGGTGGGAGCGTTTTGCTCCGTGTCCCCCGGCCTTCGGCCTCCTCCTTTACCTGCGCAAAACGCTCCCGCCACCCGAGCGTGTGGGGCGTGTTCCATGCGGCCATCCCGTTGAGTCCTTCGCAGCGAGGAGTGGGGCGGGTGTGCCGCAGCGAAGTCAAGGAGGAGCCGGCCGCAGGCCGGCGGGGGACATGAGCGGAGGCGCACACGCTCCGCTCCTTGCGGGCACAGCAACAACGGCCAGCCAAAACCACTGACTTCTGCAATGGAGAATTCCATGTTCAAGAAAATCCTGATTGCGAACCGCGGCGAAATCGCCTGCCGAGTCATCGCCACTGCCCGCAAGATGGGCATCGCTACCGTGGCCGTTTATTCCGAGGCCGACAAAGAAGCGCGCCACGTGCGCCTGGCCGACGAGGCCGTGCTGCTGGGCCCGGCGCCCTCGCGCGAGTCCTACCTGGTGGCCGACAAGATCATCGAGGCTGCGAAAAAGACCGGTGCCGAAGCCATCCACCCCGGCTACGGCTTCCTGTCGGAAAACGAAGCCTTCGCCGAGCGTTGCGAGAAAGAAGGCATTGCCTTCATCGGCCCCAAGGCCCATTCCATTGCGGCCATGGGCGACAAGATCGCTTCGAAGAAGCTGGCCAACGAGGCCCAGGTCAACACCATCCCCGGCTACAACGACCCCATCCCCTCGGCCGAGCAGGCCGTGGAGATCGCCAAGGGCATCGGCTACCCGGTGATGATCAAGGCCTCGGCCGGCGGCGGTGGCAAGGGCCTGCGCGTGGCCTTCAACGACAAGGAGGCGCTCGAAGGCTTCACCGCCTGCCAGAACGAAGCCCGCAACAGCTTCGGCGACGACCGCATCTTCATCGAGAAGTTCGTCGAGCAGCCGCGCCACATCGAGATCCAGATCCTCGGTGACAGCCACGGCAACGTGATCTACCTGAACGAGCGCGAGTGCTCGATCCAGCGCCGCCACCAGAAGGTGATCGAAGAGGCGCCGTCGCCCTTCATCTCCGACGCCACGCGCAAGGCCATGGGCGAGCAGGCCGTGGCCTTGGCCAAAGCGGTGAAGTACCAGTCGGCCGGCACGGTGGAGTTCGTGGTCGGCAAGGACCAGGACTTCTACTTCCTGGAAATGAACACCCGCCTGCAGGTGGAGCACCCGGTGACGGAGTGCATCACCGGCCTGGACCTGGTCGAGCAGATGATCCGCGTGGCGGCTGGCGAGAAGCTGGCCTTCACGCAGGCCGACGTCAAGCGCGACGGCTGGGCCATCGAGTGCCGCATCAACGCCGAGGACCCGTTCCGCAATTTCCTGCCGTCCACCGGCCGGTTGGTGCGCTTCACGCCGCCGGTCGAAACCATGTGGCAGGCCGACACGGCCCACAAGCAGGGCGTGCGCGTGGACACCGGCGTGTTCGAAGGCGGCGAGATCCCGATGTTCTACGACTCGATGATCGCCAAGCTCATCGTGCACGGCAAGGACCGCAACGATGCCATCGCCAAGATGCGCGAGGCGCTCAACGGCTTCGTGATCCGCGGCATCAATAGCAACATCCCGTTCCAGGCCGCGTTGCTGGCGCACCCGGACTTCGTCTCGGGCGCTTTCAACACCGGCTTCATCGCCCAGCACTACGCGAACGGCTTCCGTGCCGAGGACGTGCCGCACAGCGATGCCGATTTCCTGGTCGCGCTGGCCGCCTTCGTGCGCCGCAAGAGCCGCGAACGTGCCACGGGCATCTCGGGCCAGTTGCCGGGTTACGGCGTGAAGGTGGGCAGCGACTACACCGTGATCAGTCTGGCGGCCGATGGCCAGCACCGCTACACGCCGGTGCACGTGGACGAATTCGTGGGCGAGACGGGTTATGCGTCGGTGCAGGTGGGTGAGAAGCGCTACAAGATCAGTTCGCCTTCGCGCCTGAACGACATCGTCATCACGGGCGAGGTCAATGGTCAGGCCTTCGTGGCCCAGATGGAGCGCGGCTCGGCCAAGAACCCGCTGGCCCTGGTGGTGCAGCACAACGGCACCAAGCTGGAGACCATGGTGGTGTCGCCACGCATGGCCGAGCTGCACCAACTCATGCCGTTCAAGGCCCCGCCGGACATGAGCAAGTTCGTGCTCTCGCCCATGCCGGGCCTGCTGGTCGATGTGGCCGTGCAGCCGGGGCAGAAGGTGCAGGCCGGTGAGCGCGTGGCCGTGATCGAGGCCATGAAGATGGAAAACGTGCTGTTCGCGGCGGCCGACGGTGTCGTGGGCAAGGTGCTCGCGAGCAAGGGCGAGTCGCTGGTGGTGGACCAGCCCATCGTGGAGTTCGAGCAATGAGCCCCAACACTTCCGCGCTGCGCCCTGAGCGGCCGTTCAAGGTGCTGGGCATCCAGCAGATCGCCATCGGCGGCCCTGACAAGCTCAGGCTGCAGAAGCTCTGGGTCGACATGCTCGGTCTGGAGGTCACCGGCACCTTTCGCAGCGAACGCGAAAACGTGGACGAGGACATCTGCGCCATCGGCACCGGCCCCTTCAAGGTCGAGGTCGACCTGATGCAGCCGCTGGATCCGGATAAGAAGCCGGCGGTGCACACCACGCCGCTCAACCACATCGGTCTGTGGATCGATGATCTGCCGGTGGCGGTGGCGTGGCTGAGCGCGCAAGGGGTGCGGTTCGCGCCCGGCGGCATCCGCAAGGGGGCGGCGGGTTTCGACATCACCTTCCTGCACCCGAAGGGCAACGACGAATTCCCCATCGGCGGGGAAGGCGTGCTGATCGAGCTGGTGCAGGCGCCGCCCGCGGTGGTGAGCGCGTTTGCCCAACTGGCGGCACAGCCGGCTTGAGCGTAGCCGGCCGCTTTTTTTAAGAGCCTGAGGAGACAGGCCCCGCCGGCAGACCGCCGAGCGGGGCTTTTTTATTCGCAGATCATGTAGGTCTTGGTCAGGGGCTCCAGCACCTCAAAGGCTCCCGCGAAGCCCGGTGGAATGTAGATGGCCTCACCTGGTCCGGCTTCCTCGAAGCCACCCCGTTCATCGTGCACCCGGCAGCGGCCTTGTAGCACCGTGAACAGCTCGCGTTCGGTCGGGCCCATGGCGATGCGCCAGTGACCGGGCTCGCAGCGCCAGACCCCGCAGTACACCTGGCCGGCCACCAAAGGGTCGTCCACCCGGTTCCAGGTTTCGCGCAGCGGGTTGCCACGGATCAGCCGCTCCGGGCGGGGGTGATCGGTGTCGGGCGTGCCGGCGGGTTGTGCGTCCAGTTTGATGAGGCGGGTGGTCGGGGAAGTCATGGTGGTGATTGTCGGGGACACGATCATGGACCGGGGCGCCCGGGCGTTCCGGCGCTCTGTGCGAACCGGGGGACTGCGGGGAAATGGCCCGTCTGTTCCGGGCACCGGAGTCGGGCGCTGCGCTCTACAGTGATCTCCTGTGGTGGGGAACTCTGGGTGGAGGCCCCTGACCCGCAAGGAGCGCACGATGAACCCCTGGAAGCCCCCTGTCCCGACAGCCGCCGAAGAGACCCGGCCGGTGGTCCTCGCGCAGGCCGACTCGGGGGGATGGCACGCCCAGGCAGCACGCTGGCGCGGGCACGATGCGGCCCGGTTGCCCTGGTCCGCATCGGTGCTGGATGAGTTTTCCTGGCGCATGGCCCGCCATGGTCTCAGCGTGCACCGTGCATCGATGCGGGGCGACCGCTGCTATGCCTTGGCCCAACTTTCGGCCGCCAGCGATTTGCCCGACGACACCTTGCGGCTGCTGGCGACGCAGCTCTTCCGGCAGTTTGTGACGCAGCGCCCAGGCCTGCCGCCCATGCACTGACGTTGCCCATCGGGGTTTCCCCGGGGTTTTCTCAATCCGCAGGCCCGGTCGCCGATAGGAATGCCAGGCGCGTCGCGTCCCCTGGCGCCCATGGAGACCTTTGCATGATCCTGCTCAACCCCTTGCGAATCGGCACGCGATTGATGCGCCGGTTGCATCTGCCGACCAAACTGGGTCTGCTGGCGCTGGTGCTGTTCGTGCCCCTGGTCATCATCAGCCTGACCCTGACCCATCGCCTGAACAGCACGATCCGTATCACGGCGGCCGAGATCGATGGCATGGCCCTGGCCCAGCGGCTGGCGAGCGTGACCACCGAAGTGCAGAAGCACCGTGGGCAGACGCTGCTGCTTGCCGCCGGCGACGCTGGGGCGCAGGCGGCCCTGGTTCAGACCGGCGAGCGGCTGCGCGCCGCGCTGGAGGCCATGGACACCGCGGTGACCGCCCGGCCCGATTTCGATCTGGCGACGGAATGGGGGCGGCTGCGCGCGCAACTGGCGGGCCTCGGGGACGCCGGGAATGCCTCGGCGCAGCAGGCCTTCGACCGCCACACGGCGGCGCTGCGGGCGCTGCGGCTGTTTCTCTACACCACCGCCGAACGGTCGAGCCTGCTGTTCGATCCCGACCCGGCCAGCTATTTTCTGATGGACCTGACCGTGAGCCACTTGCCGCGCTGGGCCGAGCTGGTGGCTCAGGTGCGTGGGTTGGGCGCCAGCCAGGCTGGGTTGGCTGAGCGCGATCCGGTCTGGCGGACGCGCATCGTCAGCAGCATCACCGATGCGCGCGAGGCCACCGCTGACATCGCGTATCTGCAGGGGTTCCTGACGCGGTACGGGGTGTCCGACCTGCACGGCGCGGAGGCGATGAAGGGGGTGGAGGCGTTTCTGGCCGAATCCGGGCGTGCGTTTGCCGATTCCGGCGCCCCGGCGATGACCGGTGCGCAGTACTTCGAAGCCGGCACGCGTGCCATGGCGCCGGTGACCGCCTTCCAGGCGGAAGTGCAGGACCGTCTGCTCACTCTGTTGCAGGCACGCCTGGCCAGCGATAAGCAGTTGCGCCTGTACAGCCTGGTGGCTGTGGCGGTGGGGATCGTGCTGGTGGCGTTCCTGATGCTGTCGTTCTATTGCAGCTTCGTGACCGACTTCCGGCGAGCCATCGATGTGATGCGGCAGACGGCCACCGGCAACCTGCGCACCCACATCGCTGTGCACGGCCGCGACGAACTGGCCGAGCTGGCGGGTCTGCTGGACCGCATGAACGCCAACCTATCGGCGATGGTGGCCGAGGTGCGCAGCAACTCGGCCCTGGTGGCGTTTGCCGGCAAGAGCCTGGCGGCCGGCAACCGCGACCTGGCCGACCGGACCGAACAGCAGGCCGCCAGCCTGGAGCAGACCGCGGCCAGCGTGCAGGAGCTGTCCAGCACGGTGCAGCAGAACGCGACCACCGCCGTCGACTCCGATGCCCAGGCCGCGAAGGTGCGCGACGTGGCCGAGTCCGGCGCCCGCAGCATGGGTGAAGCGGTGAGCTCGGTCGAGGTGATCCAGAAGAGCGCCCAGCAGATGGACGAGATCATCGGCGTGATCGACAGCCTGTCCTTCCAGACCAATATCCTCGCGCTCAATGCGGCGGTCGAGGCAGCCCGGGCGGGCGAACAGGGCCGTGGATTCGCGGTGGTGGCCAGCGAGGTCCGCTCGCTGGCCCAACGCTCGGCGGCCGCAGCGCGTGAAATCCGGGTGCTGATTGAAACCTCGTCGAACCAGGTGGCGCACGGTGTGCGACAGATCCGCAGCGCCGGCGACAACATCCGGCAAATCGTCGACGGCGTGCGCGGGGTGGCCAGCAACATGTCGCTCATCTCGGCCGCCAGCGCCGAGCAGAGCAGCGGGCTGTCGGAGATATCGTCCGCTGTGCGCCAGCTCGACACCATCACCCAGCGCAACGCCCAGATGGTCGAGCGTGCGGTGGAGCAGGCCAACCGGCTGGAGGGGCGGGCCTCCCACTTGGCGCGGGCGGTGTCGTCGTTCCTGTTGCAGCAAGGCACGGCCGAAGAGGCCGTGCAATTGGTGGACCGCGCGCTGGAGCACCGCCGCCGCCATGGTACGGGCGCCTTCGCCCAGGCCATCACCGATCCGGCACAAGGCTTCCATGATCGCGACATGTACGTGTTCGCGCTCGACCGGCAAGGCACCTACCGGGCCTTCGGGGGCAAGCCGGAAAAGGTCGGGTCGAGCGTGCACGACATTCCCGGCGTGGACGGTCAGGCGCTGCTGGAAGACATCGTGGCGCAGGCGGAGCAGGAGCCGGGCTGGGTGGAGTACAACATCGTCAATCCGGTGACCGGCGCGCTGCAGACCAAGATGTCGTACGTGACCCGCGTGGACGATCTGTACGTGGGCTGCGGCATCTACAAAACCGGCATCTCTCGCACGGCCTGACGGCGGAAGCGAGGGGCTCTAGCCGGAGGGGCTCTCGCGCCGCGCCCGTGCGCGGGCCAGGGCGGCCTCGATCACGGCCCTTTTCTTGTCGAGCACGGCCGGGTCGGTGTGCAGCGAATGGGCGGCCAGGTCGGCCAGCTTCATGCGCGCCTTGTCTTCCAGGCGGGCCTCGTGTTCCTTCTGCTCCCGCGCGAGACGCTGCCGCCGCCGGTGGTAGCGGTCGCGCGCCTGATCGGCCAGCGCGGCCGGCCAGGCCGCCCAGCCGGAGGCCTGGCCGACCGGTTCCAAACCGATGCAATCCACCGGACACACGGGAATGCACAGCTCGCAACCGGTGCAGTAGGCGTCGATGACGGTGTGCATGGTCTTGTTGCTGCCCACGATGGCATCGGTGGGGCAGGCCTTGATGCACAGGGTGCAGCCGATGCACCAGCTTTCGTCGATGACGGCAACGGTCACCGGGCCTTCCACGCCGCAATCCGGGTCCAGCGGCTGCACCGCCCGGCCGGTGAGGGCGGCCAGCCGTTCCACCCCTTCCTGGCCTCCGGGCGGGCAGCGGTTGATGGCGGTTTCGCCGGCGGCGATGGCTTCGGCGTACGCGGCGCAATCGGGGTAACCGCAGCGTGTGCACTGCGTCTGGGGCAGGGCATCGTCGATGCGGCGGGCCAGTTCGTTCATGAGCCGACTATACCGGCGCAGGCACGCGGTGCAGCGGCCGGTCGGGTGGGTTTCAGGCCGTCTTGGCCGGCACCGCGCGCTTGCGCGCCGGGGTCTTCCGGGCAGGGGCTTGCGCCGCCGCGTCGGGCGCGGAGGGGCTGGGTTGGTGCGCCAGGATGAAGGCCTTGACTTCCGGGTAGACCAGATCGCGCCAGCGCTTGCCGCTGAAGATGCCGTAGTGCCCGGCCCCCTTGGCTTCGTAGTGCTTGCGCTGGGCCGCCGGGATGCCGGTGCACAGCGCATGGGCCGCTGCGGTCTGGCCCGAACCGGAGATGTCGTCGAGCTCGCCTTCCACCGTCAGCAAGCCGCTGTGCACGATGTCCTGCGGGCGCACGCGCTCGACGCGGCCCTGCTCGTTGCGCACGTCCCAGGTGCCGTTGACCAGTTTGAAGTCCTGGAAGACGGTGTGGATGGTTTCCAGGTAGTAGTCGGCGTCCATGTCGAGCACCGCGTTGTATTCGTCGTAGAACTTGCGGTGCACCTCGGCGCTGGCGTCGTCGCCCTTGATGAGGTTCTGGAAGTAGTCGTAGTGGCTGTTCAGGTGGCGGTCGGGGTTCATCGCCACGAAGCCGGTGTGCTGCAGGAAGCCCGGGTAGACGCGCCGGCCGGCACCGGGGAATTTGTCGGGCACGCGGTAGATGACGTTGTTCTCGAACCAGGCGAAGCTGCGCTGCGTGGCCAGGTTGTTGACCGCCGTGGGCGACTTGCGCGCGTCGATCGGGCCACCCATCATGGTCATGGACAGCGGCGTCGTCTCGCCGCGCGAGGCCATCAGCGATACCGCAGCGAGCACGGGCACCGTGGGCTGGCACACGCTCATCACGTGGCAGTTGCCGTAGGTCTTTTGCAGGTAGCGGATGAACTCCTGCACGTAATTGATGTAGTCGTCCAGGTGGAATTCACCCTCGGACAGGGGCACCAGGCGGGCGTTCTTCCAGTCGGTGATGTAGACCTTGTGGTCCTTGAGCATGGTGCGCACGGTGTCGCGCAACAGCGTGGCGTAGTGACCCGACAGCGGGGCCACGATGAGCACCACCGGCTGGCCCTTGAGCTTGCCCAGGGTGGTCGTGTCGTCGGAGAAACGCTTGAACCGGCGCAGTTCGCAGAACGGCTTGTCGATTTCCACGCGCTCGTGGATCGCCACGTCCACGCCGTCCACATCGACGGTATGGATGCCGAATTCGGGCTTTTCGTAGTCTTTGCCCAGGCGGTGCAGCAGGTCGTAGCCCGCTGCCATGCGCTGCGCCAGCGGCAGGTGGCCAAGGGGAGACAGCGGGTTGTTGAGCAGCTTGGACGTGACCGAGGCCAGGTCGGAAAACGGCTCCATGATGGAACGCTGGGTCTCGTAGATCTGATACAGCATGGGGGAGGCGATTGGTTATGTTGCAGTGCAATATATCAGCATGCCCCTGGGGCCGTGAGGGGGCAAACACCTAATTTGCCTCGCAGACCTGTCACCTTCGTGAAAGAATTCCGCGGGTATTTCCTTTCCGTTTCCGCGTCCAATTGAGGGTTTTTCCGTGAACGATTCCGACACTTCCGTGCCCGCCACGGACCTGGGCATGCTGGCAGACTGGCCGGAAACGCCACCCCTGCCGGTCCTCTTTGTGGGTCACGGCAGCCCGATGAATGCCGTGGAAGACAACGCTTGGCGGCGCCAATGGCAGTCGCTGGGCACGGAATTGCTCGATGGCTGGGAGCGCCCGCGCCTGATCCTGTGCATTTCGGCCCACTGGATCACGCAAGGCTGGCACCTCACGGCCATGGAACGGCCCAGAACCATCCACGATTTCGGCGGCTTTCCCCAGATCCTGTTCGATCAGCAGTACCCGGCGCCGGGAGCCCCGGCCATGGCCGAGGCCATCGGCACGGCCCTGAGCCAGCCCGGATCGGGTGAGCCGCTGGGGCTGGACACCGGCGAATGGGGGCTCGACCACGGCGCCTGGTCGGTGCTCAAGCCGATGTTTCCCGCCGCCGACATTCCGGTGATCCAGCTCAGCATGGACTACGGCCAGCCGCCCGAGGCGCATTTCGCGCTTGGCCAGCAACTGGCTGCCTTGCGGCGCAAGGGGGTGCTGATCGTGGGCAGTGGCAACGTGGTGCACAACCTGCGCGCCCTCAATTTCGGCGCTGGCGACCACCAGGCCTACGACTGGGCCATCGAGTTCGACCGCTTTGTCGCGGACGCGGTGGCCCAGGGGCGTCTGGGTGACCTGTCCGGGTTCCGGCAACAGGGCCGCACCGCGCAGCTGGCGCACCCCAGCTGGGATCACTACCTGCCTCTGCTCTACGCCGCCGGTGCGGTGGTGGGGGAGGAGGGCTCCGGCAGCGAGGCGCCGGTGCGATTCTTCAACGAGGGCTTTCAGGCGGCCTCGATATCGATGCGCTCCATGCTCTGGCGCTGAGAGCCGCCACGAAAAAGGCCGCTCGGTGAGCGGCCTTTTCAGCGAGATGACGGGCGCGGACGGCGCTCAGATCACCTTGGCGATGGCCTGGCAGACGTAGTCGATGTTCTTGCTGTTGAGCGCGGCCACACACATGCGGCCGGTATCGGTGCCGTAGATGCCGAATTCGCTGCGCAGGCGCACCATCTGGTCCTTGCTCAGGCCCGAGTAGCTGAACATGCCGATCTGGGTGGTGATGAAGCCCATGTCCTGCTGCACGCCAGCGGCCTTCAGGCCATCGACCAGCTTCTGGCGCATGGCCTTGATGCGCACGCGCATTTCGGCCAGTTCCTTTTCCCACAGGGCGCGCAGTTCGGGGTTGTTGAGAACCGCCGCCACGACCGCGCCGCCGTGCGTGGGCGGGTTGGAGTAGTTGGTGCGGATGACGATCTTGAGCTGGCTCAGCACGCGGGCGGCTTCGTCCTTGTCGGCCGCGACCACCGACAGCGCACCCACGCGCTCACCGTACAGGCTGAAGCTCTTGGAGAAGCTGGTGGAGACGAAGATGTCCAGGCCGGCGGCCACGAACTTGCCGATCACGGCGCCGTCTTCGGCGATGCCGTGGCCGAAGCCCTGGTAGGCCATGTCGAGGAAGGGCGTCAGGCCCTTGGCCTTGACGACGGCGATCACCTGGTCCCACTGGGCCGCGGTGATGTCGTAGCCAGTGGGGTTGTGGCAGCAGGCGTGCAGCACGGCAATGGTGCCGGGCGCGGCCGCGTTCAGGTCGGCCAGCATGCCGTCAAAGTTGACCGAACGCGTGGCGGCGTCGTAGTAGGCGTAGGTACCCACCTCGAAACCGGCGTTGGTGAAGATGGCGCGGTGGTTTTCCCAGCTCGGGTCCGAGATCAGGACCTTGGCGTTCGGGCTGACCTTCTTAAGGAAGTCGGCACCGATCTTCAGGCCGCCGGTGCCGCCGATGGCCTGCACCGTGGCGACACGGCCGCTTTTGACCACGTCGGACTCGGCGCCGAAAACCAGGCCCTTGACCGCGTTGTCGTAGGCCACGATGCCGTCGATCGGCAGGTAACCACGGGCGGTGGGCTTTTCCATCATGGCCTTTTCGGCCGCCTGCACGCACTGCAGCAGCGGCAGCTTGCCGTTGTCGTCGAAGTAGACGCCAACGCCAAGGTTGACCTTGTGGGGATTGGTATCGGCGGCGAATTGTTCGTTCAGACCCAGGATCGGGTCGCGCGGAGCCATCTCGACGGCGGAGAACAGAGACATGGTGCGTGTGGTCGGTGCGGGATTGGAGGGGCGGGCGGATCGCGTTCGGCGCAGCCGAAGCCGGCGACAGCCCAACCCGGCATTCTACCGGCGGCCCTGCGCGGGCGGTGCACGGTCCCGGCATGCGCCGTACACTCATCGGTTTGTCCTGCCCCCTGGAACCGAACGCCGTGAACGCCTCCCGCTCAGCGCCCCTTTCCGACAGCGCACCGGCGCGCGCCGAAGCGTCGCCGCCTGCGGGCGAATTCGTGCGCTTTCCCGATTCGCCGTTCGAGCTGTTCCAGCCGTTTCCGCCGTCGGGCGATCAGCCCACGGCCATTGCGCAGCTGGTCGAGGGGATTCAGGATGGCGAGGTGTTCCAGACCCTGCTGGGCGTGACCGGATCGGGCAAAACCTTCACGATGGCCAACGTGATCGCCCGGCTGGGCCGGCCGGCCATCGTTTTTGCCCCCAACAAGACGCTGGCCGCTCAGCTCTACAGCGAGTTTCGCGAATTCTTCCCGAAGAACGCCATCGAGTACTTCGTCAGCTACTACGACTACTACCAGCCCGAAGCCTACGTGCCGCAGCGCGACCTGTTCATCGAAAAGGACAGCGCGATCAACGAGCACATCGAGCAGATGCGGCTGTCGGCCACCAAGAGCGTGCTGGAGCGGCGCGACGTGGTCATCGTGGCCACCGTGAGCGCGATCTACGGTATCGGCACGCCCGAGGACTACATGCAGATGCGGCTGATCATGCGCAACGGCGACAAGATCGGCCAGCGCGACCTGATTGCTCAGCTCATCCGCATGCAGTACACGCGCAACGAGCAGGACTTCGCCCGCGGCACCTTCCGTGTGCGCGGCGACGTCATCGACGTGTTTCCGGCCGAACACTCGGAGATGGCGGTGCGCATCGAGCTGTTCGACGACGAGATCGAGTCGCTGGCGCTGTTCGACCCGCTGACGGGCCACGTGCGCCAGAAGGTGCCGCGCTTCACGGTCTATCCGTCGAGCCATTACGTCACGCCCCGCGAGAAGACCCTGCGTGCGGTCGAGACCATCAAGCAGGAACTCGACGCCCGGCTGAAGGAACTGGTGGGCATGGGCAAGCTGGTGGAGGCGCAGCGGTTGGAGCAGCGCACCCGGTTCGACATCGAGATGCTCAGCGAAGTGGGGCACTGCAAAGGCATCGAGAACTACACCCGCCACCTCTCGGGCGCGCAGCCGGGCGACCCACCGCCCACGCTGACCGATTACCTGCCGCGCGACGCGCTGATGTTTCTGGACGAGAGCCACCAGATGATCGGCCAGCTCAACGCCATGTACAACGGCGACCGCGCGCGCAAGACCACGCTGGTCGAATACGGTTTCCGGCTGCCGAGCGCCATGGACAACCGACCGCTCAAATTCGCCGAGTTCGAGCAGCGCATGCGCCAGTGCATCTTTGTCTCGGCGACGCCGGCCGAATACGAAAAGACGCACGCCGGCCAGGTGGTGGAGCAGGTGGTGCGGCCCACCGGCCTGGTCGATCCGGTGGTGGAGGTGCGCCCGGCCACGCACCAGGTCGACGACGTGCTGCAGGAGATCCGCCTGCGTGTGGAGCGCAACGAGCGCGTGCTCATCACCACGCTGACCAAGCGCATGGCCGAGCAGCTCACCGACTACCTGACGGAAAACGGCGTCAAGGTGCGCTACCTGCATTCGGACGTGGACACGGTCGAGCGGGTCGAGATCATCCGCGATCTGCGCCTGGGCGCTTTCGACGTGGTGGTGGGTATCAATCTGTTGCGCGAAGGTCTGGACATTCCCGAGGTCTCGCTGGTGGCCATCCTCGATGCCGACAAGGAAGGCTTCCTGCGCGCCGAGCGCAGCCTGATCCAGACCATCGGCCGCGCGGCGCGCAACGTGAGTGGCACGGCGATCCTGTACGCCGACCGCATCACCGATTCCATGCGCCGCGCGATGGATGAAACCGAACGGCGGCGCGCCAAGCAGATGGCCTACAACGAGGCCCATGGCATCACGCCGCGCACCGTCGTCAAGCGGGTGAAAGACCTGATTGACGGGGTTTACAGCGAAAAGTCGGGCAAGGAAGCGGAGCGTCTGGCCACCGAGGCCGCAGCGCGCGAACAGGCCGAGGCCATGAGCGAAAAGGATCTGGCCCGGGAAATCAAGCGGCTGGAAAAGCTCATGATGGAGCACGCCCGCAATCTGGAGTTCGAAAAGGCGGCAGCCGTTCGCGACCAGTTGCACCAGCTCAAGGCCCGGGTGCTGGGCGCCGCGGGCGACGACGCCCTGGCCTGAGGCTGGGTCGGGTTAAGTCGAGTATTCCACTTGGCTATTGTGGTATACTCGATAAAAACAGTCGGGAACCTTCGGCGAAACCTTTGAACCAAGCACCACGGACACCGTGGTCGGGTGGGTGGAGAAGCGGTCGTCAGGAGTCAAGGCTCCCGGCAACCATCCAACGACGGTCAAGCCACATACAAGGAGCTTGAAGATGCGCCTCACGACCAAAGGCCGCTTTGCGGTCACCGCCATGATCGATCTGGCCCTGCGCCAGAACAACGGACCTGTGACGCTGGCCGCCATCAGCCAGCGCCAGCAGATCTCGCTGTCCTATCTGGAGCAGCTGTTCGGCAAGCTGCGTCGGCACGAGCTGGTGGAATCCACCCGCGGCCCCGGCGGCGGCTACACCCTGGGTCGCAAAGCGGCCGAAATCACCGTCGCCGACATCATCGTGTCGGTCGACGAGCCCATCGACGCCACCCAGTGCGGCGGCAAGGAAAACTGTCTGGGCGAAGGCAATCGCTGCATGACCCACGAGCTGTGGGCGGCGCTGAACGCCAAGATGGTCGACTTCCTGGATTCCGTGACGCTGCAGTCGCTGGTCGACGAGCAGATCGCCAAGGGCGTGGTGGTGGAAAACGCCCCCATGATCAAGCGCGCGATCTCCAGCACCCCGGTGGTCAAACCGATCCGTGTGAACGCCCCCAATTCGGTGTTTGCCCTCGGCGGCACGGCACTGACCAAGTGAGCGGGCGCGCCGGCGCAGTGCCGGCCCTGCCGTGCCGCTGAGGCGGCGCAGGGCGGCAGACACGTTCAGAACATTCCAGCATCCGAGACCCCATGAGCACACCGCACTTTCCCATCTATCTGGACTACAGCGCCACGACGCCCTGCGATCCGCGCGTCGTGGACGCCATGATTCCCTGGTTGCGCGAGCATTTCGGCAACCCGGCCTCGCGCAGCCACGCCTGGGGCTGGGAAGCCGAGAAGGCGGTGGAAACCGCGCGGGGCCATGTGGCCGCCCTGATCGGCGCCGACTCGCGCGAGATCATCTGGACCAGTGGTGCCACCGAATCCAACAACCTGGCGCTCAAGGGCGCGGCCCATTTCTACCAGGGCAAGGGCAAGCACATCATCACCGTCAAGACCGAGCACAAGGCCGTGCTCGACACCTGCCGCGAACTGGAGCGCCAGGGCTTTGAGGTCACCTACCTGGACGTGCAGTCCGATGGCTTGGTGGATCTGGCGGTGTTCAAGGCCGCCATCCGGCCCGACACCATCCTGGCCTCCGTGATGTTCGTGAACAACGAGATCGGCGTGATCCAAGACATCCCGGCCATTGGTGCCATCTGCCGCGAAAAGGGCGTGATCTTCCACGTGGACGCTGCACAGGCCACCGGGCGCATCGACATCGACATGGCTTCGCTGCCGGTCGACCTGATGAGCCTGACGAGCCACAAGACCTACGGCCCCAAGGGCATCGGCGCGCTGTTCGTGCGTCGCAAGCCGCGCGTGCGCATCGAGGCGCAGATGCACGGTGGCGGCCACGAGCGCGGCATGCGCTCGGGCACGTTGCCGACGCACCAGATCGTGGGCATGGGCGAGGCCTATCGCATCGCCAAAGCCGAGATGCACGAAGACAACCGCCGCATCCAGGCGCTGCACGATCGCCTGCTCGACGGGCTCAAGGGCATCGAGGAAGTGTTCATCAACGGACACGAAACCCGCCGCATTCCGCACAACCTGAACATGAGCTTCAACTACGTCGAAGGCGAGTCGCTGATCATGGGCATCAAGGGGCTGGCGGTGTCTTCGGGCTCGGCCTGCACCTCGGCCAGTCTGGAGCCCAGTTACGTGCTGCGCGCCCTGGGCCGCAGCGATGAACTGGCCCACAGCAGCCTGCGCATGACCATCGGCCGCTGGACGACCGAAGAAGAAATCGATTACGCCATCGGCACGATCAAGGAAAACGTGGCCAAGCTGCGCGAGCTCTCGCCGTTGTGGGAGATGTTCAAGGATGGCGTGGACCTGTCCACCATCCAGTGGGCGGCGCATTGAAGAATTCCCCCCCCCCCCCCCGCGCCGCTTCGCGTCTCCCCCAGGGGGCAACGCTGGCGGCCCGGCAAAGCCGGTTCCGCGGCGTTCTGGATGTTGGAACCTCCGAACACACGTGGCCGGAGCATTTAGGAGATTGAAATGGCTTACTCTGAAAAAGTGGTGGACCACTACGAAAACCCCCGCAATGTCGGCTCTTTCGACAAGGGCGACGAAACGGTGGGCACCGGCATGGTCGGCGCACCGGCCTGCGGTGATGTGATGAAGCTGCAGATCAAGGTCAATGCCGACACCGGCGTGATCGAGGATGCACGCTTCAAGACCTACGGCTGCGGCTCGGCCATCGCGTCGAGCTCGCTGGTGACCGAATGGGTCAAGGGCAAGACGCTGGACGAAGCGATGGCGCTCAAGAACAGCCAGATCGCCGAAGAGCTGGCGCTGCCCCCGGTCAAGATCCACTGCTCCATCCTGGCCGAAGACGCCATCAAGGCGGCGGTCGAGGACTACCGCAAGAAGCGGGTGAACTGATCCCATGGCCGTCACCGTCTCCGAAGCCGCCGCCCGGCACGTGAACCGCTACCTGGCCAAACGAGGCAAGGGGGTGGGGGTGCGCCTGGGCGTCAAGACGACAGGCTGTTCCGGCCTGGCCTACAAGCTGGAGTACGCCGACGAGATTGCGCCTGAGGATGTCGTGTTCGAGGACAACGGCGTGAAAGTGCTGATCGATCCGAAGAGCATGGCCTACATCGACGGGACGCAGCTGGACTACGTGCGCGAAGGGCTCAACGAAGGTTTCCGCTTCAACAACCCGAACGAGCGCGATCGCTGCGGTTGCGGCGAGTCGTTTCGCGTCTGATACCCTCGGGCACAGCCTGAGCCAGCCGCCAGTGCCTTGCGTGCTGGCGGCTTTTCTTTGAACGTGCCATGAACCTGCAGTCCAACGATTTCGAGATCTTCGGCATCGCGCCGGCTTTTGCGGTGGACCGGGCGGCGCTCGACGAGCGCTGGAAAGCGCTGCAGCGGGAGGCCCATCCGGACCGGCATGCGTCCGCCGATGCCCAGACCCAGCGCCAGGCCATGCAGTGGTCGGTGCGCATCAACGAAGCCTACCAACGCCTGAAGGACCCGCTCAAGCGCGCCGCCTACCTGTGCGAGTTGCATGGCGTGGCGATCGAGGCCGAAAACAATACCGCCATGCCGGCGGCTTTTCTGATGCAGCAGATGGTCTGGCGCGAAGCGCTGGAAGAAGCGGGCTCGGCCGCTGCGGTGGAGGATCTGGCCGACGAGGTGGCCGCCGCGCGGCGCGCCATGCTGGCCCAGTTGCAGGTGACGGCCGACGAGCTGCACGACTTTGCTGCCTTGGCCGGCCAGGTCAGAGCCCTCATGTTTGTTGAGCGTTTTGCCCACGACGTCGAGGCCCGCCTCGATCAACTGGGACAATAACGGGTTGCCGCAGGCCCCAGGGCCGCGACCGATTCCCCGTTCTTCGCGTATTTCTGTATCCATGGCACTTCTGCAAATTTCCGAGCCCGGCCAGTCCCTCGATCCGCATCAGCGGCGCATTGCCGTGGGGATCGATCTGGGCACCACCCATTCGCTGGTGGCGGCTGTGCGGCACGGGGTGTCCGAATGCCTGCCCGATCTGCAGGGGCGTGTGATCCTGCCCAGCGTGGTCCGCTACCTTGATCCGCAGGCCGGCGGTGCGGGCCGACAGGTGGGCTTCGAGGCGCTGGCCGCCCAGATTGGCGATCCGGCCAACACCATCAGCTCCGTCAAGCGGCTCATGGGCCGCAGCCGTGCGCAGGTGGCCGATGTCGACAAGCTGTCGTACACCGTGGTCGACGACCAGGGCATGGCCGTGATCGACACCGTGGCCGGCCGCAAGACCCCCATGGAGGTCAGCGCCGAAATCCTGGCCACGTTGCGCTACCGTGCCGAAGACAGCTTCGATGACGAACTGTTCGGTGCCGTCATCACCGTGCCCGCCTATTTCGATGATGCCCAGCGCCAGGCCACCAAGGACGCGGCCCAATTGGCGGGCATTCCGGTGCTGCGCCTGATCAACGAGCCCACGGCCGCTGCCATTGCCTATGGCCTGGACAACGGCGCCGAAGGCGTCTACGCCATCTACGACCTGGGCGGCGGGACCTTCGACATCTCCATCCTGCGGCTGACGCGGGGCGTGTTCGAGGTGCTGGCCACGGGCGGTGACTCGGCGCTCGGCGGTGACGACTACGACCAGGCGCTGGCCGACTGGGTGTTGCAGGCGCAAGGTTTGGGGCCGGTGGCCGACGCGGCCGAGCGCGCCGCCCTGCACCGCGAGGCGCGCCGGGTGAAGGAGCAGCTTTCGGCGCACGCCGAGGTGGTGTTCCATACGGAAGTCGAGGGCCGGCCGCTGAACCAGCGGGTGAGGGTCGAGGACTTTGAGGCCTGTACCGCCGCGCTCACCGCACGCACACTCGCTGCCGTGCGCAAGGTGCTGCGCGACGCCGGTGTCGGCAAAGACGAGGTGCAGGGCGTGGTGATGGTGGGCGGGTCGACCCGCATGCCGGTGATCCGGCGCGCTGTGGGTGAATTCTTCGGCCGGGAGCCGCTGACCGATCTCAACCCCGACGAGGTGGTGGCGCTGGGCGCTGCCGTGCAGGCCAATGCGCTGGCTGGCAACAGCCGCGAGGGCGATCTGCTGCTGCTCGACGTGATTCCGCTGTCGCTGGGCATCGAGACCATGGGCGGCCTGGTTGAACGCATCGTGCCGCGCAACAGCACCATTCCCACGGCGCGGGCGCAGGACTTCACCACCTACCAGGACGGCCAGACCGCGCTGGCACTGCATGTGGTGCAGGGCGAGCGCGATCTGGTGGCCGACTGCCGGAGCCTGGCGCGTTTCACGCTGCGCGGCATTCCGCCCATGGCGGCCGGCGCGGCCCGCATCCGCGTGACTTTCACCGTCGACGCCGACGGCTTGTTGGCGGTCTCAGCCCGCGAGCAGGTTTCGGGCGTGGAGGCCAGCATCGACGTCAAGCCCGCCTACGGCCTGAGCGACGAACAGATTGCCACCATGCTCCAGGACAGTTTTTCCACCGCCCAGCAGGACATGGCCGCGCGCGCGCTGGTGGAGGCCAAGGTCGATGCCGACCGCATGATCGCCGCGACGCGCAGCGCGGTGGCCGCCGATGGCGATCTGCTGGAGCCCGCCGAACGCGCCGCCATCGACCGCCTGGTCGATGCCTTGCAGGCCCTGCTGCCGGCCGGATCGGCGGCCGAGATCGAGGCCGCCACCGATGCGCTGGCCAAAGGCACCGAGCCGTTTGCCGCCCAGCGCATGAACCGCGGTATCCAGCAGGCGCTGGCCGGACGCAAGGTCGAAGAAGTCTGACAACATGCCCACCATCAAAATCCTTCCCCATCCCGAATACTGCCCGCAGGGCGCGACCATCAGCGCGCCGGCTGGCACCTCGATCTGCGAGGCCCTGCTCGACCACCAGATCAAGATCGAGCATGCTTGCGACATGAGCTGTGCCTGCACCACCTGCCACGTGGTGGTGCGTGAAGGTTATGCCAGCCTGAACGAGGCCGACGAGCAGGAAGAAGACCTGCTGGACCGCGCCTGGGGCCTGGAGCCGCAGTCGCGCCTGTCTTGCCAGGCCATCCTGGCGCAACAGGACGTGACGGTGGAAATTCCCAAGTACAGCATCAACCACGCCAAAGAGAATCATTGAACCCCTGCGGCCCGCCCTTGCGCGGACCGCATCGAAGCCAAGACACCATGCGACAGATTGTTCTCGATACCGAAACCACCGGCCTCTCGGCCGAGAGCGGCGACCGCATCATCGAGATCGGTTGCGTCGAGCTGCTCAACCGCAAGCTCACGGGTCGCAATCTGCACCACTACATCAATCCCGAGCGGGACAGCCACGAGGACGCGCTCAAGGTGCACGGGCTGACCACCGAGTTCCTGAGCACCAAACCCAAGTTCGCTGCCATCGCGCACGAACTGGTCGAGTACCTGCGCGACGCCGAGATCATCATCCACAACGCGCCGTTCGATGTGGGTTTCCTCAACAAGGAATTCGATCGGCTGGGGCTGCCGCCGGTGACACAGATCGTCGACGGCGTGCTCGACACCCTGGTCATGGCCAAGGAGCTGTTCCCCGGCAAGCGCAACGGGCTGGACGCGCTGTGCGACCGGCTCGGGGTCGACAACTCGGGCCGGACCCTGCACGGCGCCCTGCTGGATGCCGAACTGCTGGCCGACGTCTACATCAACATGACGCGCGGCCAGGACGCGCTGCTCATGGACGAGGGCGGCAGCACCGAAGAAGGTCCGGCACACGAGGCGGTTGACCTCAGCCGCTTCGAGCTGCCCGTGTTGCTGGCCAATGACCAGGAACTGGCCGCGCACGAAGGCGTGCTCACCGGGATCGACAAGGACAGCAAGGGCAAGACGGTCTGGCGCGCCTGTGCAGCTGCCTGAGGTCGGTTGTCGATGCTCTTTTGAAGAGACTGGATCAAAGCGCCAAAAACACGCTATAATGCGAGGCTTCCGAACGTTCGGAACGCTGAACAAGTCGACCAGCTTGTCAGCCAGAACATTCGGGCGGTTAGCTCAGTGGTAGAGCACTGCCTTCACACGGCAGGGGTCGCAGGTTCGAACCCTGCACCGCCCACCAGCACCAAGCCCCAGGTTTCGCACCTGGGGCTTTTTGTTTTGGGGTGCCCGTTATGCTGTTGGCGGGTGACACAAGGCAGGCAAGGAGCCGTGGATGGAACAGGTCGATGCGGTGGTGATCGGGGCCGGCGTGGTCGGGCTGGCGGTGGCGCGTGCGCTGGCACGGGTCGGACGCGAGGTGATGGTGCTCGAACAGGCTGAGGCCATCGGCACCGGCACCAGTTCGCGCAACAGCGAAGTGATCCACGCCGGCATCTACTACCCGGCGGGTTCGCTCAAGGCCCGGTTGTGCGTGCAGGGCAAGGCGCAGCTCTATGCCTACTGCGCAGAGCGCGGCATTGGCCACCAGCGCTGCGGCAAGCTCATCGTGGCGACGACGCCCAGCCAGCGCGCGGCGTTGCCTGCCATCGTGGAAAAAGCGCGCGCCAACGGGGTGGACGATCTGCGCCTGATCGACGCTGCCGAAGCCCAGGCGCTCGAGCCCGCGCTACGTTGCCTGGGGGCCGTGCTTTCGCCTTCGACGGGCATCGTCGACAGCCACGCGCTGATGCTGGGCCTGCTCGGCGACGTGGAAAACGCCGGTGGCTTGCTGGCCTGCCATTCGGGGGTCAAACGCCTGGCGGTCGCGACCGGTGGCATCGAGGTCGAAACCGTGGATGGAACCCGGCTGCAGGCACGCACCGTGATCAACGCTGCCGGTCATGGCGCCTGTGCGCTCGCGGCCGGTATGGCGGGGCTCGATGCGCGCCATGTGCCGCAGCCCTGGCTGGCCAAGGGCAGTTATTTCACGCTCGCCGGGAGGGTGCCGTTTGCCCGGCTGATCTACCCGGCGCCCGAACCCGACAAGCACCTCACCGGACTGGGGGTGCATCTCACGCTGGACCTGGGCGGGCAGGCCAAATTCGGACCGGATGTGCAATGGGTTCAGGCGCAGGACGATCTCCAGGTTGACCCGGCCCGCGGCGAAGCCTTCTACGCAGAGGTGCGCAGGTATTGGCCGGCGCTGCCCGAAGGGGCGCTTCAGCCCGGTTATGCGGGGTTGCGGCCCAAGATCAGCGGCCCGAACGAGCCGGCTGCCGATTTCCGCATCGATGGGCCAGCGGTGCACGGCGTGCCGGGGCTGGTCAACCTCTTCGGCATCGAATCGCCGGGCCTCACCAGTTGTCTGGCGATCGGCGACGCCGTCGTCGCAGCGCTGGGCTCGGGTATGTAGATCTGGTTACAGGTGACTGCGAACCGGCTGGTACGATGAAAGGCCACTGTTTCCAGGAGAACTTTGATGCCGAGAAAATCTGCCGCAGCTTCCCAGACCGAACTGGAAAACCTGATCGCCGACCTGCGCGACGTGCTGGCCCGCAAAGAGCTGGATGTGCTGCCCGAAATCTCCAGCCTGCGTGAGCGCCTGGAAGACGGGGTGCACACCGTGCGTGAGCGCGCCTCTCAGGTGGCGCACGACGCCGCCGAACACGCGCGCGACGCGGCGCACCGTGTCGACACCTATGCGCACGACGAGCCCTGGCGCGTGGCCAGCGTGGCACTGGCCGTGGGTGCGGTGTTCGGTTTCCTGATCGGTCGCCGCTGATCCCCGCATGACGTCCCTCGCACGCTGGCTGTCCCTGTTGGGGGGCGGTTCCCTGCGGGCCCAGGCCCGGCTGGCGGCGGCCGAAGGCTCGGCCGCACTGGCCGAGCGTCTGGAACTGGCGGCCATCGAGTGGGAGGCCGTGCGCCGCCGCTGGCTCTGGCTGCTGCTGCTGTCGGTGCTGCTTGCGGTGTTTCTGCTGGTGTTGCTGCTGGCGGGATCGACCGCGGTGGTGGTGCATTACTGGGATACCGAGCACCGGGTGGTGGCAGCGTGGGCTGTGGCCGGTTTCTGGCTGTTCGCCTGGCTGGCCGCGCTGTGGGCCCTGTGGGCCGTGGCCGTGAGATCGGCGCCGGCTTTTGAGCTCACACGCGCAGAGCTGGCCCGCGACTGGTCTTTCATCCGGGAGTCGCTGTGAGCCGATCCGCTGATATCGAGAAGCGCAAGGCCGAGTTGTGCGCCCGCATCGCCGTGCGCCGTGAGCGCTGGAAGGCGGCGGTACCGGCCCGTGCCGACAAGGCGTTTGAGGCCGAAGGCGGTGCACCCGCAGCGTTTCCGCGCAGCCTGACGCTGCGCCTGCTGCTGGAGCGGCCCGCGCTGGGACTGGCTGCTGCCGCTGCGCTGGCCATTGCAGGGCCGAGGCGGCTGCTGCGCTGGGGTTCGTGGCTGCTGCCTCTGCTGATGCAGCGTTGACCGCAACGGGGAGGCCCTTGCAGCCGGGGGCGCTTCCCCTGCCGGCTTCAGCGGCCGTGGGCCTGCAGGGCCTTGGCCGCTTCGCGAACCAGGGCCGGGCCGCGGTAGATCAGGCCGGTGTAGATCTGCACCAGGTCGGCACCCGCTTCGCGCTTGGACACCGCGTCCGCACCGCTGAGCACGCCGCCCACCCCGATGATGGGGAACCCTGAGCCCAGTTGCGTGCGCAAGGCGCGGATGACCTGGTTGCTCGCGGCCAGCACCGGCGCACCCGACAGGCCGCCTGTTTCCTCGGCGTGCGGCAGCCCTTGCACGGCATCGCGGCTGAGGGTGGTGTTGGTGGCGATGACCCCCAGTTGCTGCGAGGCACTGCCATCGGCGCGGCAGCCGTAGCGCTTCAGCGTCGCCGCGATGACGCCGATCTGGGCCTCGTCGAGATCCGGCGCGATCTTCAGGAACACAGGGGATTGTTTGGCGTGCCGCTGTGCGAGCTGCTCACGCCGCTCCATCACGGCGCCCAGCAGCGCGTCCAGGGCTTCGTCACTTTGCAGGCTGCGCAGGTTTTTCGTGTTCGGGCTGGAGATGTTGACCGTCACGTAGTCGGCGTGTGGGTACACGCCGTCCAGGCAGGTGAGGTAGTCGCTGGTGGCCTGTTCGATCGGGGTGGCGGCGTTTTTGCCGATGTTCAGCCCCAGCAGCATCGGTGTGTCGCCGCTCTGGTGGCGAAAGCGGGCTCTCTGCACATGGGCCACGAAGGCTTCCAGCCCGTCGTTGTTGAACCCCAGGCGGTTGATCAGGGCTTGCCGCGCGGGCAGTCGGAACATGCGGGGCTTGGGGTTGCCGGGCTGGCCCAGGGGCGTGACGGTGCCCACTTCGACAAAGCCGAAACCCATGGCGGCCAGCCCGTCGATGCAGCGGGCATTCTTGTCGAGGCCGGCCGCCAGGCCCACGCGGTTGGGAAAACGCAGACCGGCCACGGTAACGGGGTCGGCGACCCGGCGTTCGCCGTACAGGCAGGTCAGTGGTGTGCCCTGCAGGCGGGCCAGGGCGTCGAGGGTGCGTTCGTGGGCGGTTTCCGGATCCATCCCGAAGAGGACAGGGCGGGCCAGGGCGTAGGGCAGGAGCGACATCGGATAATGGGAAATTCTCAGCAACCGCAGATTGTCGCAAATGACCCAGGACGAACTCAAAGCGCTGGTCGGGCAGGCCGCACTGGCTTACGTGGTGCCCGGCGAAATCGTGGGGGTGGGCACCGGCTCCACCGTCAACAAATTCATCGACGCGCTGGCCGCGCTCAAGGACCACATTCCCGGGGCGGTGTCCAGTTCTGAAGCGTCGACCGCACGCTTGCAGGCACTGGGCATTCCGGTGTTCGAGGCCAATACCGTGGGCGAGTTGGCGGTCTATATCGACGGGGCCGACGAAATCGATCCCGCGGGGCACATGGTCAAGGGCGGCGGCGCTGCGCTGACGCGCGAAAAAATCGTGGCCGCACAGTCCCGCCGGTTTGTGTGCATTGCCGACGAATCCAAGGTGGTGCGCACGCTGGGCGCCTTCCCGTTGCCGGTGGAGGTCATTCCGATGGCCGCCGCCCGCATCGCACGCCAGTTTGCGGCGCTCGGTGGGGATGCGCGGGTGCGTCTCAAGGATGGCGTCCCGTTGGTCACCGACAACGGCCAGCACATTCTGGACGTGACCGGACTGCAGATCAGCGATCCGCTGGCGTTCGAGAGCCAGGTCAATCAGTGGCCGGGTGTGGTGACGGTGGGGGTGTTTGCCCACCAGAAGGCCGATGTCTGCCTGCTGGGCACGCCGGGCGGGGTCAAGACGCTGACGTTCTGACCGCCCGTTGAGGGTTTCTGAGGTCTTGGGACCTCAGAAACGAATGCCGGCCGGGTTCGCAGGGGCCGGCGTCACCGGCACTTCGGCTGGGGTCTCCTCACCCGATGCCGGGCGCTGCCGGCTGGTGGTCGCACGTGGCGCCGGGGTGGCCGGGGCCGTGTTCGTGGCGGGCGCCGCAGGCGCTGCGACGACCAGCGGCGACGGGGCCGGTCGGCGATAGCTGGACGGCAGCTGCGACTGCTTGGGGTACCCGGCCGCATCCAGATAGCTGGTCCACTCCTGCTCCGAATAGCCCTTGATCTGCTGTGACCCGATGGTCAGCACCGGCAGCGAGGTTTCGCCACTCAGGCGTTTCAGGGCGTCCGCATCGTGGGCCGTGTTGATGGTTTTTTCCGTGTAGGGAACGCCCCGCGCGTTGAGCAGGTTGCGCCCGCTGTTGCAGGGGGCGCAGCTGTCGCCACTGTAGAGCGTGACCGGATAGCGACCGGTGACTTGCCGCAGCGCGTAGGGCAGGGCCGTTGTTCCGCTGCTGCTGCTGGTGCCGCCGCTGGCGCTTGCCGAGCCGGTTGCTGTGGCCGGGGCGCTGCTGGGTGGCGGCTGGTCCGAAAAGGTGACCCGGCCGTCGGGGCCGACGATGCGGTAGACCCCCTGGGCCAGGGCCGTGGTGGACAACAGGGCCAGCAGGGTGGCGGCCAGCATCGGGGTGGGGCGGCGAAGGTGTTGCATAGGGGCTCCTATCGGCACGGCGCGGGCGGATTCAAGATCAGGGGTGGTTTCTCTCAGGCCATGCCCTGGTGGCGCAACAGGGCATCGATCTGCGGCTCCCGGCCCCGGAAGGCCTTGAACGATTCCATGGCCGGGCGGCTGCCACCCGCTTCCAGGATGGCCTGGCGGTAGCGGCGGCCGGTGGCCACGTCGAGGGTGCCGTGTCCACCGGCCTGGGCGGCCTCTTCGAAAGCGGCGTAGGCGTCGGCCGACAGCACTTCGGCCCATTTGTAGCTGTAGTAGCCCGCCGAATAGCCGCCCGCGAAGATGTGGCTGAAGGTGTTGGCGGTGCGGCTGTAGGCCGGTGCCGGCAGGACGGCCACTTCGTCGCGGACTTCACGCAGCAGGGCGCGAATGGCCTCGCCCGTGGCGGGCGGCTGGGCCTGGCTGTGCAGCAGCATGTCGAACAGCGCGAACTCCACCTGACGCAGGGTCTGCAGGCCGCTCTGGTAGTTTTTGGCGGCGAGCATCTTGTCGTACAGGGCTCGGGGCAGCGCCTCGCCAGTGTCCACATGGGCGGTCATGTGGCGCAGCACGTCCCATTCCCAGCAGAAGTTTTCCATGAACTGGCTGGGCAGTTCCACCGCGTCCCATTCGACCCCGCTGATGCCGGACACATCGCGCTCGTTGACCTGCGTGAGCATGTGGTGCAGGCCGTGGCCGAATTCGTGGAACAGGGTGATGACGTCGTCGTGCGTGAGCAGCGGCGGCTTGCCGCCCACGCCTTCGGCGAAGTTGCACACCAGATGCGCCACCGGAGTCTGCAGCGCACCGGTGTCGGGTCGCAGCCAGCGGGCACGCACGTCGTCCATCCAGGCGCCGCCCCGTTTGCCGTTGCGTGCCGACGGGTCCAGGTAGAACTGGCCCACGAGCTGCAGCCCTTGTGGCGTGCTGCGCTCGATGCGGTAGAACTCGACCGACGGGTGCCACACGGGAGCGGTGTCGCGGCGGATAGCGACCTCGAACAGGGTCTCGACGATCTGGAACAGCCCGGCCAGCACCTTGGGGGCCGGGAAATAGGGTTTGACCTCCTGGTCGCTGAAGGCGTATCGCGCTTCCTTGAGCTTTTCGCCGATGTAGGACCAGTCCCAGGGCTGCGGGTCTGGCAGGCCCAGATGCTCGGCGGCGAAGCTGCGCAGGTCGGCCAGGTCCTGTTCGGCGTAAGGGCGGGCCTTGTGGGCCAGGTCGCGCAGGAATGCCACCACCTGTTCGGGCGAGTCGGCCATCTTGGGCACCAGCGAGACGTCGGCGAAATGCCGGTAACCGAGCAACTGCGCTTCTTCGTGGCGCAGAGCCAGCAGCTCGGTCATGATGGCCGTGTTGTCGAACCGGGCCGCATCGCCCTCGGCCTGCTCGCTGGCGCGGGTGACGTAGGCCTTGTAGAGCTTTTCGCGCAGCGCGCTGCTGCGGGCGAACTGCATCACCGGCAGGTAACACGGCATCTTGAGCGTGAGCTTGTGGCCGCTGCGGCCATCCGCCTGGGCCGCCGCAGCCGTGGCCTGTTTGACGTCGTCGGGCACGCCGTCGAGTTCGGCGTCCTCCACGTACAGCGCGAAGGCATCGGTGGCGTCGAGCGCGTTTTCGCTGAATTTCTGGGCCAGTTCGGCTTGCCGCTCCTGCAGGGCAGCAAAACGTTCCTTGGCCTCGCCTTGCAATTCCGCGCCACCCAGCACGAAACCACGCAGGGCGTTGTCGCGTGCGCGGGCCTGATCAGGCGTCAGCCGGGTCGGGTCCATGGCCTTGTACAGGGCGTAAAGCCGTTCGTCGGCGCCCAGACGGGTCCAGAACTCGGTGACGCGGGGCAGCGCTTCGTTGTAGGCGGCGCGCAGGGCAGGGGTGTCGGCCACGCTGTTGAGGTGGCTGACGGCGCCCCAGGCGCGCGACAAGTGTTCTGTGGCCACGTCCAGCTCGCGCGCGATGGCCTGCCATTCAGCGGGAAAACCAGGGGCTGCCACCGTGGTCAGGGCGGCATCGGCCGCCTGGAGCAGGGCATCGATGCCGGCGCCCACATGGGCCGGTTCGATGGCGTCAAACAGCGGGAGGGCCTGGAAGTCGAGCAGCGGATTGGTGGGGGTGGCGAGTCGATCGTTCATGCGCGTTCAGATGGGGGAACGGGGGCGGGAGTTCAAGTCGCCACGGACACAGGGGGCGCAAATGGGCTCAGAGCGCCGTTTTCTTCACGCTTTTTTGCAGGACCTTGGCGCGTTTGACCTTGCCACCGGAGGTCAGGCGCTGGTTGCCCAGCACGCGCACGACCTTGATTTCGGGCTTGACGCCGCCTTTTTTGGCGAACTTGAGCACGCGCACATCCTTCGGGCCGGGTTTGCGGTCTTCATCGACCGCGCGGACCTTTTCCGGCTGCGGGCGCCAGAGCACCAGCAGCTTGCCGATGTGCTGGATGGGGGCGGCGTCGAGTTCGTCGGCCAGGGTCTGGAGCATCGCCTCGCGGGCGGTGCGGTCGTCGCTGAAGACGCGGACCTTGATCAGGCCATGGGCCTTGAGGGCTGCGTCCACCTCTTTGCGGACGGCAGGGGTGAGGCCGTCGCCGCCGATCAGGACGACTGGATCGAGGTGATGGGCTTCGGCGCGGTGCACCTTTCGCTGTGCGGGCGTGAGCATGATCTGGGGCATGGGACAATTATCGTTGACGCCGCCTTTCTCCGGCGTTTCGGCATTCCATGGGCATCAAGGTCAAGACACAGAGCAAGAAGGTCAACAAGGCCTGGCTCAACCAGCACGTGAACGATCCTTATGTGCGGCTGGCACAGAAGGAGGGGTTTCGCGCGCGCGCGGCGTACAAGCTCAAGGAGATCGACGAGACGCTGGGGTTGATCCGGCCTGGTCAGGCGGTGGTGGATCTCGGCTCGACCCCGGGTGCCTGGAGTCAGTACCTGCGCCGCCGCCTCAGTCCGGACGGCGCTGCCACCGGGCAGTTGCAGGGCAGCATCGTGTCGCTCGACCTCCTGCCCATGGATCCGATCGAGGGGGTTCTGTTCATCCAGGGCGACTTCCGGGAAGACGCGGTGCTGGCCGAGTTGGAGCGCACGCTGGCCGAGCGCGGTCACAGCCAGGTGGATGTGGTGGTGTCCGACATGGCCCCCAATCTCTCGGGGATCGAGTCGGCCGACGCCGCGCGGATCGAGCTCCTGGTGGAGCTGGCGGTCGATTTTGCCCAGCAGCACCTCAAGTCCGACGGGACGCTGGTGGCCAAAGTGTTCCATGGCGGGGCCTACGACCACCTGATCCAGCGCTTTCGCGAGACCTTCCGGGTGGTCAAGGCAGTCAAGCCGAAAGCTTCCCGGGACAAATCGTCCGAAACCTTTCTGGTCGGGCGTGGTCTGAAGAAACCGGCTGTCGATCGGTGAGGGGCAGGCGCCTCAAGGCCCTGGCTATCCCGCCGATTGACCATATTCAGGGCTGTGTCAAGGCCTCAAAGCCTTGAAAGTTCTAGAATCCAGCCTTATCTGACCCTCTCTCGTTTGCCCCCAGTCCGTTCCAGGAGACACTTTTGAACAACCAGTGGTTCTCGAAAATTGCCGTGTGGATGGTGATCGCCATGGTGCTTTTCACCGTCTTCAAGCAGTTCGATGGGCGGAGCATGACCGGCGCGGGCACCGTGGCCTATTCGGATTTTCTGGACGAGGTCAAGGCGCAGCGCGTCAAGAGCGCCACCATCCAGGAAGGCCCGGGTGGCACGGAAATCGTGGCCGTGACCACCGATGACCGCCGCATCCGCACCAACGCCACCTACCTCGACCGGGGTCTGGTGGGCGACCTGATCAACAACAACGTCAAGTTCGATGTCAAGCCGCGCGAAGAAGGCTCCCTGCTCATGACCCTGCTGGTCAGCTGGGGCCCGATGCTGCTGCTGATCGGCGTGTGGATCTACTTCATGCGCCAGATGCAAGGCGGCGGCAAGGGTGGTGCCTTCAGCTTCGGCAAGAGCAAGGCACGCATGCTCGACGAGAACAACAACACCATCACCTTTGCCGACGTGGCCGGCTGCGACGAGGCCAAGGAAGAGGTGAAGGAGGTCGTCGACTTCCTGAAGGACCCGCAGAAATTCCAGAAGCTGGGCGGCCGCATTCCGCGCGGCCTGCTGCTGGTCGGCCCGCCGGGCACCGGCAAGACGCTGCTGGCCAAGTCCATCGCTGGCGAAGCTAAGGTGCCGTTCTTCAGCATCTCGGGCTCCGACTTCGTGGAAATGTTCGTCGGCGTGGGCGCGGCCCGCGTGCGCGACATGTTCGAAAACGCCAAGAAGAACGCCCCCTGCATCATCTTCATCGATGAAATCGACGCGGTGGGCCGCCAGCGTGGTGCCGGCCTCGGTGGCGGCAACGACGAGCGCGAACAGACCCTCAACCAGATGCTGGTCGAGATGGACGGTTTCGAGACCAACCTGGGCGTGATCGTGGTGGCTGCCACCAACCGTCCGGACATCCTGGACGCCGCCCTGCTGCGCCCCGGCCGCTTCGACCGTCAGGTGTACGTGACGCTGCCCGATATCCGCGGCCGCGAGCAGATCCTGAACGTGCACATGCGCAAGATCCCGCTGGGCACCGACGTCAACGCCAGCATCATTGCGCGTGGCACGCCCGGCATGTCCGGCGCCGACCTGGCCAACCTGTGCAACGAAGCCGCCCTGATGGCCGCGCGCCGCAACGCGCGCGTGGTCGAAATGCAGGACTTCGAAAAGGCCAAGGACAAGATCTTCATGGGCCCCGAGCGCAAGACCATGGTCATGCCCGAGGAAGAGCGCAAGAACACCGCTTACCACGAGGCTGGCCACGCCCTCATCGGCAAGCTGCTGCCCAAGTGCGACCCGGTGCACAAGGTCACCATCATCCCGCGCGGCCGTGCGCTGGGCGTGACCATGAGCCTGCCCGAGCAGGACCGCTACAGCCAGGACAAGGAGTTCATGCTCAACCAGATCGCCATGCTGTTCGGCGGGCGCATCGCGGAAGAGGTGTTCATGAACCAGATGACCACGGGCGCCAGCAACGACTTCGAGCGCGCCACGCACATCGCCCGCGACATGGTGATGCGCTACGGCATGAGTGAGGCACTGGGCACCATGGTCTACGCCGAAAACGAGGGCGAGGTGTTCCTGGGCCGTTCGGTGACCAAGACCACGAACATCTCCGAGCAGACCATGCAGAAGGTCGATGCGGAAGTTCGCCGCATCCTTGACGAGCAGTACGCCCTGGCGCGCCGCCTGATCGAGGAACACAGCGACAAGATGCATGCCATGGCCAAGGCCCTGCTCGAATGGGAAACCATCGACGCCGAGCAGATCGACGACATCATGGCCGGCAAGCCCCCGCGCCCGCCCAAGGACTGGACACCGCGCACACCGTCGGCCGGTGGCGGTGGCAGCAGTGGCGGCACGCCCGCCGTCAACACCGACACAGCACCCACCGCGGCCTGACCCGCGGCGGTGTCTCCGGCGGGGCCTTCGGGCCCCGTTTTCATTGTTTGGCTGCAGTGTTTGACCGTTTTCCATGAACCACCCCGTCTGGACCACCACCCGTTTCGACATCGACCTGCGCCAGCCGCAGGTGATGGCCATCGTCAACGTGACGCCGGATTCGTTCTCCGACGGGGGGGAGCACGCCGACACGGTGGCGGCACTGCGGCACTGTGAACAGGTGCTGCGCGAAGGCGCCCACCTGCTGGACATCGGTGGCGAGTCGACGCGCCCCGGCAGTCCGGCCGTGCCGCTGGAGGCGGAACTGGCGCGCGTGCTGCCCGTTGTGCGCGAAGCCGTGAAGCTGGGGGTGCCGGTTTCGGTCGATACCTACAAGCCGGAGGTGATGCAGGCGGTGCTCGACGCCGGGGCCGACATCGTCAACGACATCTGGGCCCTGCGGCGCGGGCACGCGGTGGACGTCGTGGCCGGGCATCCGCGCTGCGGCGTGTGCCTAATGCACATGCACCGCGATCCGCAGACCATGCAGGCCGCACCCATGGCGGGCGACGTGGTGGCGCCGGTGGTGGAGTTCCTGCAGGAGCGCGTGCAGGTGCTGGCAGCGCGCGCTGTGGCGGCCAGCCGCATCACGGTGGACCCGGGTATCGGCTTTGGCAAGACCGTGGCGCAGAACTTCAGCCTGCTGGCGCACCAATCGGCACTGGCGGCCACAGGCTGTGCGGTGCTGGCCGGCTGGTCGCGCAAGTCCTCGCTCGGCGCCGTGACCGGGCAGGCACAGCCGGCTGATCGCGCCGCGGCCAGCGTGGCAGCGGCCTTGCTGGCCGTGCAGCACGGTGCGGCCGTGGTGCGGGTGCACGACGTGCGCGAAACGGTGGACGCGCTGCGGGTCTGGCAAGCGGTGCGCGACGCGGCCTGAGCCGCAACGATAATGTCGACCGCGCCCGGCCGGCCCGCTTTCCAGCGCCGTGCCCGCCATCCGATTTCCCAGGCGCCCCCGGAGGAAAACCAGTCATGACCCGCAAGTACTTTGGCACCGACGGCATTCGCGGCACCGTCGGGCAAGCCCCCATCACCCCCGACTTTGTGCTCCGTCTGGCCCACGCGGTGGGCCGCGTGCTGCGCCGTACCGAAGCCCGGCCCACGGTGCTGATCGGCAAGGACACGCGCATTTCCGGCTACATGCTCGAATCGGCGCTCGAATCCGGCTTCAACTCCGCCGGGGTCGACGTGGTGCTGCTCGGTCCCGTGCCGACGCCTGCCGTGGCCTACCTCACGCGGGCCCAGCGCGCCAGCCTGGGCGTGGTCATCAGCGCCAGCCACAACCCGTTTGCCGACAACGGCATCAAGTTCTTCAGTGCGCTGGGCACCAAGCTGCCCGACGACTGGGAGCTGGCGGTCGAGTCGGCGCTGGACGAGCCGCCGGTGTGGGTGGACTCGGCCGGCCTGGGCAAGGCACGCCGGCTGGACGATGCGGCCGGCCGCTACATCGAGTTCTGCAAGAGCACCTGCCCGCACCAGTTCTCGCTCAAGGGGCTGAAGATCGTGGTCGACGCGGCCCATGGTGCGGCCTACCACATCGCCCCGCACGTGTTTCACGAACTCGGGGCCGAAGTGGTAAAGATCGGCTGCAACCCCGACGGGCTCAACATCAACCAGGGTGTGGGCGCCACGCACCCCGAAGCGCTGGTGGCTGCCGTCAGGGAACAGGGTGCCGACTACGGGGTCGCGCTCGACGGCGACGCCGACCGTCTGCAGATGGTCGACGCCACCGGTCGCCTGTTCAACGGCGACGAACTGCTCTACCTCATCGCGGCCGACCGCATCGCGCGCGACATCGACGTGCCCGGTGTGGTGGGCACGCTCATGACCAACATGGCGGTGGAAGTGGCGTTCCGCCGCAAGGGCGTGGCTTTTGCGCGCGCCAAGGTCGGTGACCGTTACGTGCTCGAAGAGCTGGAACGGCGCGGCTGGACGCTGGGAGGCGAAGGCTCGGGCCACCTGCTGGTGCTCGATCGCCACACCACGGGCGACGGCCTGGTGTCGGCGCTGCAGGTGCTCAATGCCTGCGTGGACAGCGGCCAGACCATGGCGCAGTTGCTGGCCGACGTGACCCTGTTTCCGCAGACGCTGATCAATGTGCGCCTGCAGCCCGGTCAGGACTGGAAGGCCAACACCCTTCTGGCTACCGAAACCCAGGCCGTCGAGGCCGAACTGGGCGACGCGGGGCGTGTGCTGATCCGCGCCAGCGGGACCGAGCCGCTGCTGCGTGTGATGGTCGAAGCGCGCGATGCCGGCCAGGCGCAGGCCTGCGCCGAGCGCCTGGCCGATGCCGTGAGGGCCGGCTGATGGCGGCCGCTTTCTCCATCCGCCTGGCGGATTACGCCGATGCGGCCGACGCCGCCGCCATCGTGCAGGTGCTCGATGCCTATGCCAGCGATCCGGCGGGCGGTGCCGAGCCGTTGTCGGACTTTGCCAAGACCCACCTCGTGGCCGAACTCGGGGCGCGTCCACACGCGTTCAGCATTCTGGCTTTCGACGGGGCGCAGGCGGTGGGCCTGGTCAACTGCATCGAGGGGTTTTCCACCTTCCGGTGCAAGCCGCTGGTCAACGTGCACGACGTCGCCGTCATGGCCAGCCATCGGGGGCGGGGCATTGCCGAGGCCATGCTGCGCGAGGCCGAGCGGATCGCCCGCGAGCGGGGCGCCGTCAAGATGACCCTGGAAGTGCTCTCGGGCAATGAGCCTGCGATGCGGCTGTACCAGCGCATCGGCTACGCGGGTTACCAACTCGACCCGGCCATGGGCACCGCCCAGTTCATGCAGAAGTGGCTCGACTGAAGCGCTTTCAGCGGGGGCTGCGCAGCTTGCGGTAGACCGTGGCCCGGCTGATGCCGAGTGCCCGGGCCGCTTCCATCACGTTGCCGCGCGCGTCGGCCACCGCCTTGCGGATGAGCGAGGTTTCCAGATCACGCAGGGGCACACCGCCCTGGCCGCTTCCGGCCGAGGCCGCACGCGCCCGCCCGCTGGCCATGTCGGGCTGGCGTGCCAGCACCTGGATGCGCAGGCCCGACCACAGGGGCACTTCCAGGCTGCCACGCTGCTGGCGTGCGGCATCGAACAGGGTGTCGCACGGGACCGCGAACAGGTCGGCCGCGTGGCCGGGCTGCTGACCCAGGCGCGGGCGCACGCTCAGCATCTCGGCGGCCGGCCGGTTCAGGGCCGTGACCCGGCCGTCGCCGTCCAGACACACCAGGCCGTCGGTGTCGTCACCCAGCACGCGGCCCGGCCAGTTCAGCCGCAGCAGCAGCCGGTGCGGCGCGGCCAGCACCATGGCGTTTTCGATGCCGCGCGCGGCCTGCGTGACCAGATGCCGCAGTGCCGGCTGTTCGGCCACGTCGACGCCGGTGAGGTCGAGCATGCCCACGCATTCGCCCAGCGGGCCACGGATCGGGGCGCCCGCGCAACTGAACACGCTGGTGTCGCGGAAGAAGTGCTCGCCGCGGTGCAGCCAGACCGATTGCTGCTCGGCCAGCGTGGTGCCGATGGCGGTGGTGCCGACGGCGGCTTCGGAGAGGTCGACCCCGACGCGGGCGATGGCGGCGGCGTGCGGGTTCTGGCGGTCCACCGGGCCGCTGACCTCGATGACCGTGCCGCGCGCATCGGTCAGCATGGCGAAGTAACGCGTGTGCAGCATGGCGCGGGCGAGCGACTGGATCACCGGCCCCGCCGCCTGCAGCAGGGGCTGGCTGGCGTCGAGCGCGCGGCGCTGTGCGCCGGGCCCGACGGCGTCGAATTCCACGCGGCGGTCGGGCTCGAAGCCTTGCGACAGACAGCGCCGCCAGGAGCGCTCGATCATCGGGTCCAGCCAGGGCGTGGGCACTTCCTGGCGCGCGTGCAGCACCGCTTCCCGGGCCCGGTCGATGAGGTCCAGCCGGGTGTCGGTAGGCAGCGTGGAAGGCGGGCTCGGGGTCATGGATGGCTCTCGCGCGGGCGATGGCTGTCGGGGGGCGTTGCTGCTGCCATTGAACCCGTCTGCGGCGCGGGCGGGGAGAGGGTCTGCCCGGATGCGGGCAGTTCCCAGGCCTGGCCGGTCCGGGCGCGCAGGCGGTCCAGGTCGGCGGGCGTGTCCAGGTCGTCGACCGGGTGGCGGTTGGGCGCGGGCCAGGCGTACACCGCTGCCGGCTGGGTGCGGCGCCACTGGCGCAGGCTGGCGCCCGTGGCGCGCAACACCTGCGCGAGGCCGGCTTCCAGCACCACCGGGTGGCCCGGCTCGCCGTCGACCATGGGCACCAGGGCGGTGGTTCCCGCCGGGCGTTGCTGGAAGGACAGCAGGGTTTCGCGCAGATCGTGGGCGCCACGGCTGGTCGGCCAGCAGCACCATCACGGTGGTCACTTCGGCAGGCAGCGCCGCCAGGCCCAGGCGCAGGGAGTCGGCCGGTTCGTCGCCGGGCGCCGGGTTGTGCACGCAGCGCAGCGCCGACGGCGGCAGGCCGGCTTGGGCCAGGGCGGTGGGCAGCGCCGCTTCGATGGCCGGCGCGTGGTGGCCGAGCACCAGCACGGTGTCGATGGTCAGCGCGGGCGCGCTTGCGAGCGTCTTCAGGTGGCCCAGCGTGCGCGCCAGCAAGGTGTGCCCGCCGTGGTGAATCAGGCATTTGGGCACACCCCCCAGGCGGGTGCCGGCACCGGCGGCCAGCAGCACGACACCCAGGCGGGTGGTCGGTGCGGCAGAGCGGGGTGGGAGGGTCACCGGGGTGTCGGGGTGCGGGGCGACGTGCCACAGACGGGGCCATCGGCACCGCTGGGCAGCATGCGGTCTTTGGCGATGGCCACGGCCATTTCTTCGGGCAGCGGTGCGCCGTTTTTCACCGCCAGGACCTCGGCCATGATGCTCACGGCGATCTCCGGCGGGGTCTTGCTGGCGATGTACAGCCCGATGGGCCCGCGCAGGCGGGCCAGCCGCTCTTCGGTCTGCCCGAAGTGCTCGATCAGGCGCGCGCGGCGGGCCTGGTTGTTGCGCCGCGAGCCGATGGCGCCGATGTAGAAAGCGTCGCTGTCCAGTGCCTCCAGCAGGGCCAGATCGTCCAGCTTCGGATCGTGGGTGAGCGCGATCACCCCGGTGCGCCGGTCGACGTGGAAGTCGCGCACCACGTCATCGGGCATGCCGGTGGCCACCTGCACGCCGGCCACCGACCAGCCGCCCCGGTATTCCTCGCGCGGGTCGCACACGGTCACGGCAAAGCCGCAGAACAGCGCCATGCTGGCCAGGTATTCGCTGAGCTGGCCGGCGCCGATCAGCAGCAGCCGGTATTCGGGGCCGAAGCTGTTGCGCAGCGTGGTGCCGTCATCGCTCAGCGGTTGTGGCCGTTCGATCGCCTCCAGGTGCACGCGGCCAGTGGCGATCTCGGTGTGGCGCAGTATCAGGCGGCCATCGGTGAGCGCGGTCAGCAAGGCCTGCAGCGCGGTCGCGTCGGGGTTGAATTCCAGCAGCAGCTCCAGGGTGCCGCCGCAGGGCAGGCCGAAGCGGTGCGCTTCGTCGGCCGTGACCCCGTACCGCACGCGTTCGGGCGGGCCGTCGGGGATGTCGTGGGTCACGCCTTCGGCAGACGGGGCACCAGCCGCTGTGTGGGCGCGGCTGTAGCGGTAGATCAGGTCGTCTTCGATGCAGCCACCGGAGACCGAGCCGGCCACCGCACCGGTTTCGCACAGGGCCATGATGGAGCCGACCGGCCGGGGTGAAGACCCCCAGGTCCGGATGACGGTGGCCAGCAGCGCGCGGCGGCCTTCCTGGCGCCACTGCAGCAGGTGGCGCAGCACGGTGACATCCAGGTTTTCCATGGCGGCCCCGTCAGCGTGTCACGAACCACACCAGTGCCAGGCCGAGGCCGATGCCGGCGATCCAGACCCAGGCCGGAAACCCGCCGCTTTTCTCGGCCGCTTCGGTGTCCGCTGCGGCCTTCGCGGGAGTGTCGGTCGCGGCGGTGCCGACGGGCGGGTGGCGCTGTGCCAGTTCGGCCTCGAAGCGTTTGAAGAAGTCGTCGGCCAGGGTCTTGGCGGCGCCGTCGATGAGGCGCTGGCCGAGCTGGGCGATCTTGCCGCCCACGGTCGAGTGCACGCTGTAGCGCAGTTCGCAACCCCCGTCGACGGGGTGCAGCGACACGCTCGACTGGCCCTTGCCGAAGCCGGCCACGCCGCCCTGGGCGTCGAAGTTGAGCTGGTACGACTGCGGCGGCACGATGTCGGTGAGCTGCACCTTGCCCGAGAAGCGGGCCGAGACCGGCCCGATCTTGAGGGCGGTGGTCACGCTGTAGGCGTTGTCGCCGGCAGGCTCGAATTTTTCGCAGCCGGGGATGCAGGCGCGCAGCACCTCGGGGTCGTTCAGCGCCGCCCAGGCCTGTTGCTGGGTCGCGGTGAGGGTCCGTTGTCCTTGCATGTCCATGGGGCGTCTCCGGGTTCGTGGAAAAAGGCAGTCAGGTTTTCATCAACCGGGCCAGGGCATCGGCCAGGTCTTCAAGGTGGCTGAGGTTGTGCACGGGCAGCATGGCGTCGGCGTGGCGGTGCAGCACCGCGGCACCGCGCGCCAGCGGGGCGTAGCCGTCGTAGCGCAGCAGCGGGTTGAGCCAGAGCAGGCGGCGGCAGTGGCGTTGGAGCCATTGCACTTCGGTGTCGAGTGCGTCGGGCTCGCCGGTGTCCAGCCCGTCGGTGATCAGCAGCACCACGGTGCGGCGGCCCACCAGTTGCCGGGCGTGTTGCGTGCGCAGTTGCGCCAGCGAGGCGCCCAGGCGCGTGCCGCCGGCAAAATCGGCGATGGCGGCACTGGTGTCGGCGAGCATGCGGTCGGTGTCGCTGTGGCGGAAGGCGGTGCGCAGGTCGGTCAGCGCGGTGCCGAAGGCGTAGGCGGCGCGCGGGCGGTCGCGCGTGGCCGCGTGCAGGAAGGCCAGCAGCAGGCGCGCGTAGCGTTCCATGGAGCCGGAAATGTCCACCAGCACCAGCAGCGGCAGCGGCTGCGAAACGCGGGCACGGCGCGGCAGCCACAGCAGCTCGCCCTGGTGGCGCAGGGCCTGCCGGAGGGCGGCCGCCCAGTGGGGCTGGGCGCCGCGCAGGCCGGCCCGGGTGCGGCGGCCGGGCACGGGTGGCAACGGCAGCGGCACGTCGCGCACCAACTGTTCGATGAGGCGGTATTCGCTCGCGCTGAGGCTGGCGAAGTCTGCCTGGTGCAGGCGGGTGCGGGCGCTGGCGCTCATGGCCGCGTCCAGCCTCACTTCGGACTCGGGACGGGCGCTCTGGCCGGGTGGGCGGGGTGCCTGCA